>CAXNJA010000034.1:0-22733 GCA_964202555.1 Mycobacterium sp. | reverse complement strand
GATTCCTTCAGAAGAGCATCAAGGTAGTCATCTCCGGCCGGGTCGCCGGCGGCGCTGCGATGGGCGGCGCGTCGGGCTTCTTCCAAGACCGTCGGATTCCTGACCAATCGCTCCAACGTCCACGACAGCGCAGCGCCGGTCGTGTCGTGCCCGGCTACCAGGAGCGTCATCAATTGGTCGCGTAATTCGATGTCGGTGATCGGCTGCCCGCCCACGTTGGCGGGCACGGTGCGCACCAAAATGGCCAGCGCATCCGTTCGCGCATCCACGTCCGGGTCAGCCCGACAGTCGGCGATCTCGGCTAGCAGAATCCGGTCGAGTAACTCGAAATCTCGATTGACCGCCCGCCACGGGAGTCGGCGTCGCAGACCGGGATAGGCCACGGCCAATGTCGCGAACGGATGCATATTCAAAATCCTGGGTATCACCTCGCGTAATTCCGTGAGACGATCCGGGTTGGTGGCACCGATGACAGCGCGCAAGATCACTTCCAAGGTGATCTGCTCCAGCCGTCGCGCGACCGGGAATTCGCGAGCTAGCGGCCAACCGGAGACATTCGCGGCAGTCACTTCCGTGATCATGTCGGTGTGACGAGCGACGGCGTCGCGGCCCAATGCGACAATCAGCAACCGGCGCCATTCTCGATGCGGGTCGCCGTCGAGTACCAGCAGGGAATTGTCACCCAGCAGCCCCCGAAGCACCGCATTTGCCTCACCGGCGCGATACGGGGACTGGTCGCCGGTAAAAACCTCTTTGATGTCTTGCGGATCGGCCAGGAACACCACCGGGCCCAGGGACGTAACTTTTAGAGTGAACGCGTTACCGTAGCGGCGCTGGCAAGCAGCCACGAAACGCGGCCAGTGAAAACGCAACAGCATTGTTTGGACAAGCGTAGGCAGCCGCGGACCTGGTGGGAGCTGTGCCTTCACGGGCGCGGGGCTACTCCAGTAGCGTCGTTTGTCTGTGCCGGCGCGTTCGGGGTCGTGGGTATTACGCCGCCTTGCGGCGCAAACAATGGGACGTTGTCGAACATTTCCGGATGCTCCGCCAGGACAGGCAATAACGATTCGACCAGCTTGTCTTTGTCGTTGTTCAGTTGTGACACGAATGTTGGTGCTGCCGCCTTGATCAACTGATCGACCAGCCACGGCGACAGCGGATAAGCATCATTCCCATCCCGAGCCGGCGGGATTGCGGCGTTGGCAAGTGCAGGTTGGCCCATGTCGCGGAGAGCCTGCTTCACTGGCAGATCGATTTCGTCCGGCAACATGAGACGGCGAACATTGCCGTCTTGACTGACCAGATAGGACGGATCGGCCAAATTGATAGCCGGATTGAAATAGGCCAAATGTGAATAAGCGGTGCCGCTTACACTATTCAGCGCCGCCAGAGGATGCGCTATGGGATTCGGCGTCGAATTTGCGAGGCCGTCGTATCTGTCGGTGACGACGGTCTGCGGGTATTTGGTCTGCGCCGGTTGCCGGACGGTGTAGCCGATCGATTGCAAATAGGTACCTGGGGGAACCATTTGCGAAAGTCCGTCATTGATAGGACCCACCGTGATCAACGACAGTTCGTCGGCCGGCGGTCCGTTCGGATCCTTACTCAGGCGCTCGGCGGCCTCTTCGACAACGGACGATCCGGCCGAATACCCGACGATGATCTTTGGACCTGGTGTCTGCTTGATTTGCTCAGCCAGTTGATCGGCCGCACTGGCAACGGACGCGTCCAAGGGTTGCGGATTATTCGGTGTCAACACGCCGGCTGCTCCGCTGAAAGGCGCCACGAGGCACTGGTTGCCACTATCGCCCTTGCAGAGGTAACCACCGAGGATCGCTGGCATGTACACGCCGTTTTGGGCACCGGGGAAGGCTTGGACGTCGGCCCCGCCGACCATCAGGACCGTGTCGGCGTTCGCGGTTGCCGGGCCGTACATCGCAACGATCCCACAGCCTACGGCCGCCATGATTCCGCCCAGGCCTGCGCGTTGTGTCGCTTTCTTCATGACTCCCCCAATGTGCGGCCCTAGAGGGCGCCGGCTGTGCGCGTCGCCTTCGACAAAAGTTTGCTGCCGATGCATCACCATAGCCGATGTTCAGGCCGACCCCAGCGATTCCGTGTCGCCGCCCTACTAGCGGAGCTCAACACCAGCAGTACGGCGCTGCCGAGCAGCGTCCCCGCCCACAGTAGATGGGCGGCTATCGCCGCGCGCCGAGTGGCCGTTGTGACGCCCGGCCCGACACCGCCGACCTGGTACAGCGTCAGGTCGTCGTCGCGATAGGCCACCGGCAATTGCTGCAGGGTCCGCGCGGAGTCGCCGACCGTGCCCGGCGTTCCGGCCTCGAGTACCACCCAGCCCACCCCGGCTTCGCGCAGTGTCGCCGGGTCCGCGCCGGCCAGTAACAGCTGCTGCGCGGCACGGGCCTGCCGGCCTTCCCCGGCCACCGTGTGGCCGCTCACCCGCAGATCGCCGGTGGTGAGCACCTCGGCGCGCACCCACCGGGGTAGCGGGTCGAGAACCGGTGCCACCCCGGCCCACGCGAAGCGGCGCATGGTCTCGGCAGGCATTGCCAGTACCGGGCGCGGATCGGCGTTGACCGCGGCGGCCACCGCCGCCCAGCCGGGCGGGTAGTGCACCGGGCTGACCCGGCCCCACACGCCCCAAGCCAGGTCGGGCAGTACGGCGATCACGGCGAGGCAGCACAGGACCGCAGCCACTGCCGGCCGCGCCATGCGGCGCAGTGTCAGCACGGCCCCGGCCCCGGCCACCGCGTAGCCGGGCATCGCCAGCGCGACCCACTTCTGTCCGTCGCGCAACACCGCCAGTCCGGGGGCCGCCTCCACGCCCGAGCCCAGCAACGCCAGGCCCGGTCCGGTGGCCATCGCGGCGGGCAACAGGACAGCCGCGGCGGCCAGCACAAGCAACGGTTCACCGGTCCGTCGGTGCAGCACCGCCGGGACCCCGCAGGCCACCACGGCCAGCAGTACGACGGTGCCCAGGAGAGCCAATCCCGTTGTTCGGCTGTGCGGTACGGCCTCGGCGTTCCAGATCCCGCCAAGCCCGGCCAGGCTACCGAGGGTGCCCAACAGCGGTTCGGCGCGCGGCGCGAAGACGGCGAGACCCTCAGCGGTCGCGCTGCGCAGGCCACTGCCCAGCAGCGAGGCAGTCAGCCACGGTGCGGCAGCAAGGGCGGCGGCGACCACAACCCCGGCGGCGCACCGCAGCCGCGCCACCCCGGCGCCCGGCGCAGCGATGCACACCATCCCGACGACAGCGGCCAGCAGAACGCCGGTCGGCGTCAAACCCGCCACAGCCATCCAGAACACCAGGGCCGCCCAGCGCCCGATCCCGGCCTCCCCGGTCCGCAGGCCCACGACCGCCATGGCAACCCACGGCAGGCAGCCGTAGGCCAGCAGCAGACTCCAGTGCCCCTGCAAAAGCCTTTCGGCCACAAAGGGATTCCACACCGCGACGGTGGCGCCAACCAATTGCCCCGGAGTCCCGGCGTCGGGTAGCAGCACCGCCGCAAGCCGGCCCGCACCCCAGCCCGCCATCAGCAGCCCGGCAATCAGAAGTGCCTTGACCACCAGTCCACCGTCCAGTGCGGCGGACAGAACCGCGACCGCGAAATCCTGGGGTACCGCCCGTGGTGCGGATTCGCCCAGTCCGATCGCCGCATCGGACAGATAAGAACGTGGCGTGGAAACCGCATCACGGATCAGCAGATAGCCCGGTGCCAGCAGTGGAGCCGTCACCGCCAGGGTCAGCCCCAGGGCGTAGGCGGGTAACACCCAGCCAGGGACCCGGCGCGTCGGGGCGGTCACCGCTGCGGAGGCGGGGGCTCCGGTCGACGGGTGGGGATCTTCTCGGTGGGTGCCTGAGCGGCGGGCATGGGGCCCGTTTCGTCCCTGCCGAACAACCCGATGTCGATGTCGTCTTCGCTGGACTCCGGTAGCGCTGCTTCCACCCGGGTGCTGAACAGGCCGAGCAGCGCACCGCCGATCAGGCTCACCACACCGGCCGCGGCCAGGGTGATCGGCAGGATGCGGGACCACAGAGCCAACCGGTCGCGCTCGGCACGCGCCGCGGCGACCTGAGATTCGACAGTCTGCTCGGTGGAGGTCACCTTGTAGTCGGCGAATGCCGCCTCCGGTTTGAGCGGATCGCGCGCGTAGTAGTGGTTGGCGCGTTCCTCGGCCTTGACGATGGTGCCAGTCACCGGATCGACCCAGAAAGTGCGCTGGGCGGCGTAGTAGCGGGTCATCGTGATCGGCTCGTAGGGATCCTCGCTCTCAATTCCCCACAACTCCGCGCGGGCCGTCACCTCGCCGTCCTCGTTCTTGTCGTAGAGCGAGGCGTATCTGATCGGCGCGACCAGTTTGCCGTCCGCGTCGTACCCGACGTTCTGGGTGAAGCGGTAGGTGTTGAGACCGTTGACGTCGTCCTCGCCGTCGTAGTTGGCGTCGAACGCCTTCTGCGCGATCGCATCGAAGTACGGGTACGACTTCTTCTCGGTGGTGAACGGGAACCGGTGGGACAGCCCCTCATGGGGCAGGGCGATGTTGGTGGCCGGCTTGTCGTCCTCGATCGTCCGCGGCTTCTGCACCGAGCCACCGGGGCGCTCGTCGTCGGAGACCGCCTCAGCGGTGCTGCGGTTCAACGTCACGGTGTCGACCATGGCCAGCAGCAGGCCGTTGTCCTTCTGCTTGTCACTGCGCCGCACCGTGGTCCCGACCTGGAAGGTCACCACTTCGGCGTTGGCCGGTGTCTCGACAGTCATCGCCTGCTGGGAGACAAGTGGGACGTTCTTGTCGATGACGAACCGTTCACCGGGGCCCGCTTGCAGGGAGGCGGGATCCAGTGCGGTGCCGGTCCCGGCCGAGGTCAGGGTCTGGTCGATATTCAGCGGAATCTTGCGGATCTTGCCCGAGGTATAGGTCGACAGCAGCAGCGCGGCAATCAGCAGAGCCGATCCGAGACCGACGATGCCCAGCGCCGCGAGACGCAACATGCTTGCGCGGTTCACGCTGCCCCGGCCTCCTTTGTGCGGTCCGTAACCGCCCATGACCCTAACAGCCGAAACCAAGCCCAACGGCCGACCGCAGGGAATCTTGTCCTTCCCGCAATCGCCGGGGATTCCACACCGACCGCACCGGCAGGCACACTGGCTCCCATGACACCGGAGCCCGAGCAGGTTGGCGGGACCCGAGCTTTCGTGCCGGCCGTTGAGGGCATGCGGGCCTGCGCGGCGATCGGGGTGGTGCTCACTCACGTGGCCTTTCAGACCGGGACCGCCGGCGGGGTGATCGGCCGTCTGCTGCATCGTTTCGACCTGGCCGTCGCGGTGTTCTTCGCGCTGTCGGGCTTCCTGCTCTGGCGCGGTCACGCTGCTGCCGCCCGCGGACTTCGGCACCGTCCGCCCGCCGGTCACTATCTGCGCTCGAGGTTGGTGCGGATCATGCCGGCGTATCTGGTGGCGGTGGTGGTGATCCTGACCCTGCTGCCCGAGGCCAACCACGCCAGTCCCACCGTGTGGCTGGCCAACCTGACGCTGACCCAGGTGTACGTGCCGCTGACGCTGACCGCCGGGCTGACTCAAATGTGGAGTCTGTCGGTCGAGGTGACGTTCTACTTGGCGCTGCCACTGCTGGCGTTCTTCGCCTACCGGTTACCGGTGCGCGCCCGGGTGCCGGTTATCGCCGCGGTGGCGCTGGCCAGCCTGGGCTGGGGCCTGCTGCCGATCCACACCGCGGAGGGGGTGAACTTCCTGAACTGGCCGCCGGCGTATGCGTCCTGGTTCGCCGCGGGCATGCTGCTGGCGGAGTGGACCGTCAGCCCGGTGGGCTGGCCCCACCGCTTGGCCCGCAATCCGTGGATGATCTACGGGATCGCCCTGGTGGCCTATCTGGTCTCGGCCTCGCCGCTGGCCGGCCCCAAGGATCTGGTGCCCGCCACGTTGGGACAGTTCGCGGTCCGCACGTCGATGGGGGCCATTGTGGCTTGTGCGCTGCTGGCGCCGCTGGTGCTGGACCGGCCGGACACCCCGCACCGCATCCTGGGCTCCCGCGCGATGGTGACGCTGGGCCGGTGGTCCTACGGGTTGTTCATCTGGCACCTGGCTGCGCTGGTGATGGTGTTCCCGATGATCGGCAAGTTCATGTTCAACGGCGACCTGATCGTCGTGTTCGTGCTGACCACCGTGCTGGGTTTCGCCATGGCGGCGGTCAGCTACGCGCTGATCGAGTCACCCTGCCGCAATGCGTTGCGGCGGTGGGAGTACCGCCGCGCCCGCCGCACGGGCCCGGGCCGCAAGGCGGTGGGAGTACCGCCGCTGGACAGTTCCGTCACCGACGCTCCGGAGCCGGCGGTTGTGCACGGGCGATGACCTCATCGGCGGCGGGACGCTTCGGCAGCGGAAGCAGCGACGCCGCCAGTGCGGCCAGTGCGATCAGCGCGAACAGTTGCACCCATGCGGAGTGGCCGATGTATCCATCGACCGAGCGCCAGGGGTAGCGCGACAGCAGCGCCCCGGCCAGGATCAACCCCGCCGGAACGACGGCCAGCGTCCACCGGTCCAACCGGCCTCGGCGATGCAGCAGATATCCCGTGCCTATCCCGGCGCTGAAGACGACCAGTCCACCGACCCCGGCGATCATGGTGCCCGCCGCCAGTAGACCCGCCACCCCCAACCAGCCCGGACGCCACGCACGGGCGGGGCCGAAGGGTCGCGCCGGCCGGCGGGCCGGGACCAACGCCAGCAGCGCAAGCAGTGGAAGCAGCCCAAGCCCGACGATCAGCCCGGTCCGGTAGAGGCCGTTGGAGGGGAAACTCAGCGTCACCGTGCCCTGCTCCCCGGCCGGCAGCACCCAGCCTTGCTGCCAGCCGTTGACGATCAACGGTGTCAGCCGCGCGCCGGTCTCGGTGTGCGCGACCCAGCCGGGGTTGACGCTCTCGGGTACCACCAGCACCCGACTCACCGGCGCCCGCGGCACGCTGATCTGGCGCCGGTCCGGGTTCCACCCGGTCACCTGCGCCGGGGAGGTCGCTGCCGGTGTCAGGTCCCCGGCCAGCGCACCGTTCAGTTGCGCGCCATCGGCGATGAAGGACGGACCGGGGCTGATCAGCAGTTCCTGGGAGCCGCTTTGCAGGGCGATCGGGGCCGGGTCGCAGGTGCGCGCCGGGATCGGGCGTCCGTCGAGCAGGGTGCCCACCGTCGTCGACACCGAGGTCTGGATGAACCGTCCCGCCACCCCGATCACCGGTCCCTGGCCGCACGGAAGGTCGACGCGTCGGGCGCGGTTTGCCGCCGCGTCGGGCGCGGCGATGGGCGTGCCGTCGAGGTCCAGGGCGGTGACCTCCGCCAGTCCCGGGGGTTTGAGTTGGTCGAAGCCCAGGGCGGTGCGATCGATGACGTCGGTCCAGTCCAGCAGGCTCAGCGTGATGGTGTCGGTGACCCGGGGTTGCAGCGCCACCGTGGTCTGTCCGTCTTCGAGGCGGCGGACCTGCGGCCCGTCGCCCAGGTCGACGGCGACCAGGGTCGGATGGGTGGGCAGCGGCGATCCGCTGGGGGTTATCCGCAGCGCCGCCACCTCAGTCGGGCGCGGCAGCGTGACCGTCAGTGTCGGGGCGGCCTGGTGTTGGGCCACCCCCTGAGGGGCGGTCCACGAGGTGCGCAGGTCGCCGTCGGTGGCGGCGTAAGCCGAGCCCGCCACATCGACGAGGTCGGCGTTGCCCTGCGCGCGGGCGGTGCCGGGCTGGGCGATCAGGTCGGCCAGCCGGGGTCCCTGTCGGGCCCGCACCCAGACGGTGGGGGAGACCTCGATCGGGGCCGGGACGGTCAGGGTCCGGCTCAGCGTCACCGGTTCCTCGGGAGCCACCGCCATTGACGCCGCGCAGTGCACCCCGTCGGGGGAGTCGGCACAGCCGTCGCGGCCCAGGAGTTCGGAACCCAGATCCCACTGGGCAACCGGAAAACCTTTCGGCGGCGCGGGCACGACCACGGTGTGACGTAGGTCGACGGGGTAGGCGAATCCGGACGCGTCGTACTGCGTCACCGACAGATCGGTGATGCCGAACTGCACGCCGGAGGACGCGTCGTCGGTTCCCACCGCGGTGATGCGCACCCACGGCGATTCGCCGTAGGGCAGCGCGATGATCAGCGGCTTGCCCGGGACGTCGAAGTCAACGGTGCTGGTTCCGTTGACCGTGGAGACCTGGATGCGACGCACCTGGGCGCCGACCGCGGTGGCGCTCGGTGTGACGGTGAGTGCGGCGTTGGTCACCGGCTTGTCGAAGTCGATCTGCAGCCACTGTCCAATCGCGGGCTGCAGCGAGTTGGACACCCAGGCGGTCGCCGAGTCCTTGTCGATGGCTGCGACCGGTCCGCTGGCCGGTGAGACGTTGGGCAGGGTGGTGGCATCCGAGGACGAACTCGAGGCGCTGAGCCGTCCGCCGGTCCACTGGCCCGAAACCAGATCGGCGTCGGGAACCGGATAGTCGGGCACCCGGTTATAGGTGTTGCGCCGGTCGCCGTCGGCGCGCACCGCCGAGGAGTGGTCGTCGACGCGTCCGTAGTCGGTTTCCCGATTCACCGGGGTGTCGGTGACGATGACGCCCCGGCCCGCGGGTTCGGACAGCCCAGCGCGGCGGGCATCGGCGGTCAGCATCATCGGTCCCAGCGCCGGGAGTCCGAGTTGGCGTCGCCGGGCATCGATGCGCAGCAACGACTCCGGCCCCCCGGCCACCCGGGTCATGTCGTCGGCGTCGACCAGATACGGCGCCCCGGGATTGCCGTTCCCGGCCGTCGTGCCGGGCGGTTGCACCCGGTAGATCTCAATCGCGGTGAACAGCGGCCGTAGACCGCTGTCGCTGATGAAGCCGTCGACGATTCCCGGGCCCACCTTCTCGCCGAATTCCGCCACCTTGACCAACCCCGGCGATCCGTCGATGGCCCGGTGCACCAGTAATGGGCGGGTCGATCGGGAGCTTTCCGGGTCGAGATCGTTGCGCAGCACGACGTAGGAGATGCCTTGCCGCAGCAGGGTGTCGGCCAGGCCTGCCGACGGGCGGCCGGCGGCGAAGAGTCGTTGGACCGAATCGAGCGCGCGGATCGTCTGCGGTGGGGTCAGCGGGATGGAATCGCGTACCCCCCAGGGTGATTCGCCGAGGACCTGCAGGGGCTCATCGCGGCTGTTTCCCCACACCTGGTTGGCGAACGGGGCGCCCGGAACCACCAGGACCCGGCCCGGGTTCGGCTCACCGGTGTTGTTGTCGGTGAGCCAGTCCGCCGCCTGATGCCAGTAGTCCGGGATGGCCCGAAAGGCACCCGGCGGGGTGAGCCGGCCCGACCATGCCAGTGAGGTCGCGACCAGCAGTGCGGTCAGGACGACGATGCCGGCCGCGATCCGCTTATCGTCCTCGGGACGGGAGAAGGCGCGTATCCAGACCGGCCGGGAGACGCTGCCGGGCAACGGAATTCGTCCCAGTAGGTGGGCCACACCGAGCACGATGGGAATCCGGATGATCGGCTCGAGTTTGTGTACGTTGCGCAGTGGGGCGCCGGCCGCGTCGAGGAACTCCTGCACCGTTTGGGCCACCGGTGAGCCCAGGCCGCCGGAGTAACCGGCCGTCAGCAGCACGGTGCCGATCAGCAGCATTGTCACCAGCCGCCCGCGGGCCGGCATGGACCGAAGTGCCAGCCCGGCCAGCCCGGCGGCGGCGACCAGCGTGGTGGCCAGCACCGCGACCGGCTGAGTGACCAGCGATGCCGCTGCGGTCGCATTCGGTGCGACGAACGGCGTCCAGGCCGAGGTTCCGCGCAGCGTCTCGGTCAGTGAGGTCCACTGGGTGGTCACCCCGGAGGACTCGATGAAGTCCAGGAACGGCGGGCTGATCCGCCCCAGTAGCACCAGCGCGACCGCCCACCAGGTGACTGCCATCGCCGAGGCCAGCGCCCACCACGCCGTGAAGCGCCACCATCGCCGGTTGGGGCGATGGCAGGCCCACCAGATCAGCGCGGGCAGGCAGCCGGCCAGGCTGGCCACCGCGTTGACCGCTCCCATCAGGGCGAGTGCGATCCCCGCCCGCCCGGCGAAAACCCGCAACGGTGTGCCGGTGTTTCCGCGCAGGGCTCCGATCACCGGCAGCAACACCCACGGCGCCAGCATCATCGGCAGCGTCTCCGAGGAGATCGAGCCCAGGGTGGTCAGGACGCGCGGGGACAGTGCGAACGCGCCTGCTGCCACCAGCCGTGACGTGCGGGTGCCGATCCCCAGCGTCTCAGCGACCCGCATCAGGCCCCAGAATCCGGCGGTGAGAATCAGCGCCCACCACAGCCGCTGAATCACCCACCCGGGCAGACCCACTACGTCGCCGAGCGCAAAGAACGCCCCGTGCGGGAACAGATAGCCGTACGCCTGATTCTGAGCCTGACCGAACGGCAGGGCGCTGTTCCACAGATTCGCGGCCCGGGCCAAGAACCGCAGTGGGTTGGCCGTGAGGTCGAGTTTGGTGTCCGGGGCGATCAGGCCCGGTGCCTGCACGAAACACAGCACCAGCGCAGCGAGGAAGACTGCGGCCAGCCAGCGACGGGGAAGTGCCGAAGGGTCGGCGGCAGATTCCGCGGTGTTGTCGTCGGGGGCCGCGGTGGCTGGGGCGGTGGGCGTGCTCAGGCTAGCCGCGGTTGCCGTACTCGACGCGATTGAGGACCGACGACGCCGGGTCTCCGGGCTGGATGGCCGGTTTGGTGTCCTGCTGGATCATCAGGGTGGCACCGAACACCGAGGCGGCGCCGAGCAGCAGGCCGACCACCACACTTGCGGCGGCGGGAACCACGAACCTGGTCATGCCGGTGAACCTAGCATGAGACACACCCACCGAAGCGGCCTCCGGTTTGACTCGGGCCGAGGTCATGAAAGCATGTGCGGATGGTCACTAGCCTGTTTTCCCATCGCACCCTGGCGGCGTGCGCGGTCGTGCCGATGCTGTTGACGGCCTGCTCGGCACCGGCGGAGCGTGCCGCTGCCCCGTCCTCCGCTGAGGTCAACGCGGCCGAGTCGGCCAGCGTGACACCGCTGTCCGGGCCGTTGATGCCGCCGACTGCCCCGGCACCTCCGGCGTGCGGGACCGGTGCGGCGTTGCTGGCGACGATGTCCACCCGCGACAAGCTGGCCCAGACGCTGATGGTGGGCGTTCGCAACGCGGCCGACGCACGCGCGGTGGTGGGCACCCATCACGTCGGCGGCATCATGATCGGCAGTTGGACCGACCTGTCGATGTTGAGCGACGGCACCATGAACGAGATCTCCAACCTGGGGCCGCTGCCGCTGGCGGTCAGCGTCGACGAGGAAGGTGGGCGGGTCTCCCGGCTGTCCTCGATCATCGGGGCGATCCCGCCGGCGCGCACCCTGGCGCAGACCAAGACCCCCGAGGAGGTCTACCAACTCGGCCTGACTCGGGGCCAGCAGATGCGCGGTATGGGCATCACCATGGACTTCGCCCCGGTCGTGGATGTCTCCGATCAGGGCGCGAACACCGTCATCGGCGACCGGTCGTTTTCGGCCGATCCGGCCACCGTCACGACCTACGCCGGGGCGTTCGCCCGCGGACTGCGCGACGCCGGTGTGATGCCGGTACTCAAGCACTTCCCCGGCCACGGCCAGGGTTCGGGTGACTCCCACACCGCCGGTGTGGTGAGCACCCCACCGCTGGATGAATTGATGAGCCGTGATCTGGTGCCCTATCAGACGCTGACCGCACAGGGGCCGGTCGGAGTGATGCTCGGCCACCTGGAGGTGCCCGGCCTGACCGGCAGCACCCCGGCCAGCCTCAGTGCGGCGGCGGTGAATCTGCTGCGCAGCGGCGGCTATGGCGGCCCGGGCTTCAACGGGCTGATCTTCACCGACGATCTGTCCAGTATGGCGGCCATCAACACGCGTTACGGAGTCGCCGAGGCGGTGCTGCGCGCTCTGCAGGCCGGTAACGACGTGGCGCTGTGGATCACCACCGATGAGGTGCCGGGCGTGCTGGACCGGTTGGAGAGCGCCGTCGAGGCCGGCGAGTTGGCTTTGCCCGCCGTGGAGGGCTCGGTGCTGCGGATGGCCGCCGTCAAGGGGCCCAGCGCTCGCTGCGGCGGGTAGTCAGGTCGGCGATGGCTGCCGGAGGTACCAAGCGGTTGCCGCGCGCGGTGCGCGAGCAGCAGATGCTGGATGCCGCCGTGCAGATGTTCTCCGCCAACGGCTATCACGAGACGTCGATGGACGCCATCGCCGCGGCGGCGCAGATCTCCAAGCCGATGCTGTACCTGTACCACGGCTCCAAGGAAGAACTGTTCGGTGCCTGCCTGAACCGGGAGTTGGGCCGTTTCATCGACGCGGTGCGCTCCGATATCGATCTCAAGCAGAGTCCCCGCGAGTTGCTGCGCAGCACAATCGGGTCGGTGCTGCACTACATCGACGCGAACCGGGCATCCTGGATCGTCCTCTACACCCAGGCCACCAGCTCGCAGGCTTTCGCGCACACCGTCCGGGAGGGCCGGGAGAAGATCATCGACCTGGTGGCCCGGCTGCTTGAGGCCGGAACCCGAAACCCCGAGCCGCACAGCGATCTTCACATGATTGCCGTCGCGCTGGTGGGGGCCGGTGAGGCGGTCGCGGCGCGCGTCAGCGTCGGCGACGCCGACGTCGACGAGGCCGCCGAACTGCTGATCAACCTGTTCTGGAGGGGCCTCAAAGGGGCGCCGGCGGACAAGGATTCCGTCCCGGCCAGCTGAGGGCTACCTCGCGCGCACTGTTGCGGTCAGGTGCGGGTACCCCTTGGTCATGTTGCGCAGTGCGATGTCCCAGCCGCCAGCGACCCGGTCGATGTACAGACCGGCACTGGCGGGCAGCACCACCGGCTTGCCGAACTTCACCGAATACCGCACGGAGTCGGGTAGTTGCCCCTCGATGTTGGCCAGAACCGCTGCCGCGCTGAACATCCCGTGCGCGATTGCGGCGGGAAAGCCGAACAGCTTGGCGCCCAACGAACTGGTGTGAATGGGGTTGCGATCGCCACTGACCGCCGCGTACTGGCGGATCCTCCCCGGTGTGATGCGGATAATCCCGTTGGGGGAGGAGAGCTTCGGTGTCGGCGCCGGCTCGGGTTTCGGCTCGTCGGACAGGCTGGTGCGCTGCTGATGCAGGAACGTGGCGACCTGATGCCAGGCCGGGTCGTTGCCGACCGCGACTTCGCTGACGAGATCGACGAGCAGGCCCTTGCGGTGCTCCCGAAGGTTCTCCGCGTGCACTCGCACGCCGAGGGTGTCGGTCACCGCGATGGGCCGGTAGGCGGTGATGTGGTTGTCCACGTGCACCGCACCGACGGCCGGAAACGGAAAGTCGAAACCGGTGAGCAGCGACATCACCGACGGGAACGTCAGCACGAACGGATAGGTGAGCGGAACATGGGCGCCGTATCGCAGGCCGGTGTTGGCGGCGTAGGCGGCCACGTTGGCGCGGTCGATCACCAGGCCGTCGACGTGGGCGACTCGGTCGGGGAGGCGGTCCCCGCGAGGCACGAACGGCAACGCCCCCACCGCGGCGCGCAGATTCGACATCACGCCCCCAGCATGGCTTGGCCGCACACCCGGATCACGTTGCCGGTGACTGCATTGGAGGCCGGACTGGCGAAGTAGGCGATGGTCTCGGCGACGTCGACCGGTTCGCCGCCCTGGTAGAGCGAATTGAGTCGCCGGCCCACCTCCCGGGTGGCCACCGGGATTGCGGCGGTCATCGCTGTCTCGATGAACCCGGGAGCGACCGCGTTGATCGTGATGCCCTGCTGCGCCAGCGTCGGTGCCAGTGCCTCGGTGATGCCGATCATCCCGGCTTTGGTGGTCGCATAGTTGGTCTGGCCGCGGTTGCCGGCGATGCCGGCCATCGAAGACAGGCCGATCACCCGGCCGCCCGCGCCGATACTGCCGTTGTCGACCAGACCCTCGGTGAGTCGCAGCGGCGCAACAAGATTCACCGCCACCACGGCGTCCCACCGGGCGTCGTCCATATTGGCGAGCAACTTGTCGCGGGTGATCCCGGCATTGTTGACCAGGATGTCGGCCCGACCGCCGTTGATGTCGGAGTAATGCTCACGAAGATGGGCGGTGATGGCCTCGACGGCATCCTCAGCGGTGACGTCGAGGGGCAGTGCGGTGCCGCCGACCCGGGCGGCGGTCTGCTCGAGGGCCTGCGCCGAGGCCTCGATGTCGACGGCCACCACCCGGGCGCCGTCGCGGGCGAAGACCTCCGCGATGGTGGCGCCGATCCCGCGGGCCGCGCCGGTGACGATGCCGACCTTGCCGGCCAGTGGCGTGCTCCAGTCCGCGGGTCGATGCGAATCGGCAGCGCCGACTCCGAACACCTGTCCGTCGACGTAGGCCGATTTGGCCGAGAGGATGAATCGCAGAGTGGACTCGCATCCCGTCGCAGCAGGTTTGGCGTCCGGGGAGACGTAGACCAGCGCAGCGGTGGCTCCGCGGCGCAGTTCCTTGCCGAGCGATCGGGTGAAGCCCTCCAAGGCCCGCTGGCAGATCCGCTCCGAGGTGTCGGTCACCTCCTCGGGGGTGCCGCCCAGTACCACCACGCGCGCCGACGGGCCGAGGTTGCGCAACACCGGGGTGAAGAATGCGTACAGGTCGCGCAGTTGGGCCGGTTGGGTGATCCCGGTGGCGTCGAAGACCAGGCCCCCGAAGGTGTCCGCCCACCGGCCGCCCATGTTGTTGCCGACCAACTCGTAGTCGTCGGCCAGTGCGGCCTTCACCGGTTCGGCTAGCCGGCCGTCGCCACCGATCAGCAGCGACCCCGCCAGCGGAGGATCCCCCGGACGGTAGCGCCGCAGCGTCTCGGGGGCCGGTACGCCCAGTTGTTTGGCCAGAAACGATCCGGGCGCGGAGTTGATCACCTGCGAGAGAAGGTCGGAAGCCACGTCGATCACCTTTCGGGGAGTACCTTTCGCGTTTGCCCGGGCCCGGGTACCGGGAACCCATCGACTACGAACTTACTCCAGAGTAAGAACGGCACGTATCATGGGTCGGATACCCCAGATACGTGCCCCGAACAGCGGAGGTTAGACGTGCCCGATCCCACCCGACCCGCACCCGGTCGAGGCCGAGTTGCCGTCCTTGGCGGAAACCGCATCCCGTTCGCGCGCTCCGACAGTGCCTACGCCGAAGCGTCGAATCAGGACATGTTCACCGGTGCGCTGTCCGGGCTGGTCGATCGGTTCGGGTTGGCCGGTGAGCCATTGGGCGCTGTCATCGGCGGGGCGGTCCTCAAGCACAGCCGCGACTTCAATCTGATGCGTGAGTGCGTCCTGGGTACCGCACTGTCGCCGTACACCCCGGCGTTCGATCTTCAGCAGGCCTGTGGGACCGGCCTGCAGGCCGCGATCGCCGCGGCCGACGGCATCGCCGCCGGGCGGTATGCGGTGGCGGCCGCCGGCGGGGTGGACACCACTTCGGACGCCCCGATCGGGCTCGGTGACAACCTGCGCAGGTCTCTGCTGGGTCTGCGGCGCTCGAAGTCCACCCTGGACCGGCTCAAGTTGGTCGGCCGGTTGCCGGCCGCCGTGGGTGTCGAGATTCCCACCAACGGCGAACCCCGCACCGGCATGTCCATGGGCGAGCATGCCGCCGTCACGGCCAAGAGAATGGGCATCAAGCGCGTCGACCAGGATCAGTTGGCGGCGGCGAGCCACCGCAACATGGCCTCAGCCTACGATCGGGGCTTTTTCGATGACCTGGTGACACCGTTCCTGGGCCTGTACCGCGACAACAACCTGCGGGCCGATTCATCGGCGGAGAAACTGGCTACGCTGCGGCCGGTGTTCGGGGTCAAGGCTGGTGACGCCACCATGACCGCCGGTAACTCGACACCGCTGACCGACGGCGCCTCGGTGGTACTGCTGTCCAGCGAGGAGTGGGCGCAGGCCCATTCGCTGACACCGCTGGCCTACCTCGTCGACGCCGAGACGGCTGCGGTCGATTACGTCAACGGCGAGGACGGCCTGCTGATGGCTCCGACCTATGCGGTTCCCAGGCTGCTGGCCCGCAACGGTGTAACTCTGCAGGACTTCGACTTCTACGAGATCCATGAGGCATTCGCCTCGGTGGTGCTGTGCCATCTGCAGGCCTGGGAGTCCGAGGAGTACTGCAAGGAACGCCTCGGGCTGGACTGCGCGCTGGGCGCCATCGACCGCGCCAAGCTCAACGTCAACGGATCCTCGCTCGCCGCCGGCCACCCGTTCGCCGCCACCGGCGGCCGGATCGTTGCGCAACTGGCCAAGCAGCTTGCGGAAAAGAAGGCCGAGATTTCCGCTGGGAAGTCCCCCGGAACCTCGCGGCCGGTGCGGGGGCTGATCTCCATCTGCGCCGCGGGCGGGCAGGGTGTGACGGCAATTCTGGAAGCCTGAGGGTTTGTGTGCGCCGCCGGCGGGTAATACCAGGGTTCCGGAAGGCTCCGCGTTACCCGGGTGGCGTCGCTGGAATGGAGGGGATTCCAGCGCCGGTCACTTCTTGGCTTTGTCGACGGGGGCTTTGGGGCTGCCGTCAACTAGGCCCGACTGCACCAGTGCGGCGTCGATATACCGTTGCACCGGGCGGGCCTGGAAAAATCCGGTGTGCCCGCCGTGATACCAGCCGATGTCCGGTCGGCCCCAGTGCTCCCATAATTGGATGACCTGCTGGCGGGGATGCACGATGCGGTCGGCCACTCCGGCGTAGATGAACCGGCCCTGTGGCGGCACCTTGGGCTCCAGTGACAGCGGTGAGACCATCTGGCCGATCGGTGTGGCCAAGTCGAGCGTCATCCGCCGCGGGTCGTCCTTTCGCAGGCCCGAGTGCCGGCCGAGTAACTCCACCAGGTTCGACGGTGGGACCCCGAGAATGGCGCAGGTCAGATCGTCGTCGAGGCTGGCCACCAAGGCCGCGATGTAGCCGCCCAGGGAGATGCTGTTGAGGCCGATCCGGGCGCCGGGCTGTTGGGCGCGGATCCAGGCGATCAGCCGGCGCACGTCCCATACGGCCTGAGCGGTGCCGTGCACATCGTCCATGACGTTTTCACCGGGGAAGACAGCGCCCTTGGGCAGGCCCTTGGCGCGCGGCCCGTGCATCGGCAACACCGGCAGGATGACGTTGAGGCCGAAGTCCTCGTGCAGGTGCCAGGCCCGGAACAGGGTCAAGTCCAGTTCGGCCCGGCCCATCTCGGTGCCGTGCACGCACACCAGCCAGGGTCGCTGCTCGCCGATCTTGCTGTCGTCATGGCGCAACATCAGGGCATAGGCGCGGTGATTTCCGGTGTAGCTCAACCAGCGCTGCGACCCCGGTTCACCGGGATGGGGCTGGTAGCCGCTGTCGAAGGTGATCCGCTCATGGGTCCGGCCGCGGCTGGTGAACGACCGGATCGATACGTCCGACGGTGCGGGTGGGGCGGTGAAGTAGCTCTGCGGCTTGTCCAGCCAGCCGCCGTCGGCGTAGAAATCGAGCGCGTCGTTGACCTCGCGGTTGATGTCCTGATAGGCCTCCGGATCGCTCAGGGGGCGTCGCCACAGCAGGCCGACGAGCACCAGTTCGTCGCGCAGTGCGTGGGTGGCCAGCGACAGGGTGGGCCGGGCTTTGGGCAGGGCGCTCTCGGCGCCGCCGAGATAGGCGCCCCATGACCGCGCGTAGTAGCCCCCGGCCTTGACGAAGGAACCGGTGAACGGTCCGACGATGTCGGTCAGCGGGTTGCGGCCGGCGGCCGGGGGCTTGCCGTTCTCAGGATCGTCCTCGGGACCGGACACGGACCTGACGGTAACAAAATCGGGAGGGACCGCTAGGGGCATTGGTCCCCGCCGACTGATCCGCAAACGACGGCGGCCCCGGGACGATGAGTCCAGGGGCCGCCAATTCGTCTGTCTCAGAAAGCCGCTTCGTCGAGTTCCATGACCTCGTTGTCGAGCGCCTCGATCACCTGGCGGGTGCCGACCAGCAGGGGCAGGAAGTTCTTCGCGAAGAACGACGCTGCCGCGATCTTGCCCTCATAGAAGGACTGGTCGGCATCCGAGACGCCGGCGTCCAGTGCGGCAATGGCCACCGCAGACTGGCGCAGCAGCAACCAGCCCATCACCAGGTCGCCCATACTCATCAGGAAGCGGACCGAGCCGAGGCCCACCTTGTAGATACTCTGCGGGTCTTCCTGGGCGGCCATCAGGTAACCGGTCAGTGTGGCCGCCATGCCCTGGACGTCCTCCAGTGCCTTGGCCAGCAGCGCCCTCTCGGTCTTGAGACGACCGTTTCCGGACTCGTTGCGGACGAACTCCTCGATCTGCCCGGCCACATGCGCCAAGGCCACGCCCTTGTCGCGAATGATCTTGCGGAAGAAGAAATCCTGGGCCTGGATGGCCGTGGTGCCCTCATAGAGCGAGTCGATCTTGGCGTCGCGGATGTACTGCTCCACCGGGTAGTCCTGCAGGAAGCCGGAACCACCGAAGGTCTGCAGGCTTTCGGTGAGCTTGGCGTAGGCCTGCTCGGAGCCGACACCCTTGACGATCGGCAGCATCAGATCGTTGACCTTCATCGCCAACTCGGCGTCCACACCGTTGACCGCCTTGGCCACCTCGGGATCCTGGTAGGTGGCGGTGAACAGGTAGAGCGCCCGCATACCCTCGGCGTAGGCCTTCTGGGTCATCAGGCTGCGGCGCACATCCGGGTGATGCATGATGCTCACCCGCGGCGCGGTCTTGTCCATCATCTGGGTCAGGTCTGCGCCCTGGATGCGATCCTTGGCGTACTCCAGAGCGTTGAGGTAGCCGGTGGACAGCGTGGCGATGGCCTTGGTGCCCACCATCATCCGGGCCTGCTCGATGACGTCGAACATCTGCGCGATGCCTTCGTGGACCTCGCCGACCAGCCAGCCCTTGGCTGGAACTCCGTGCTGGCCGAAGGTCAGCTCACAAGTGGCCGAGACCTTCAGGCCCATCTTGTGCTCGACGTTGGTGACGAAGGCGCCGTTGCGTTCGCCGGGCTCACCGGTCGCGGGGTCGAAGTGGAACTTCGGCACGATGAACAGCGACAGGCCCTTGGTGCCCGGTCCGGCTCCCTCGGGGCGCGCGAGAACAAGATGCAGAATGTTCTCGAACAGGTCATCGGAGTCGGCAGAGGTGATGAATCGCTTCACCCCGTCGATGTGCCAGGAGCCATCCTCCTGCTTGACGGCCTTGGTCCGCCCGGCTCCGACGTCGGAACCGGCGTCCGGCTCGGTGAGCACCATGGTCGAGCCCCAGCCACGCTCGGCTGCCAGCACGGCCCACTTCTTCTGCTGTTCGGTTCCGAGGTGATGCACGATCTGCGCGAAACCTGCGCCACCGGAGTACATCCACACCGCGGGGTTGGCACCCAGCACATGCTCCTGCAGCGCCCACAGCAGCGCTTTGGGCGTAGGTACACCGCCGAGTTCCTCGATCAGACCGACCTTGTCCCAGCCGGCTTCGATGTAGGCCCGGACGGACGCTTTGAACGGCTCCGGCAGGGTCACCGTGTGGGTGTTCGGGTCGAAAACCGGCGGGTTGCGGTCGCCGTCGACAAAGGACGCCCCGATCGGGCCCTCGCACAGCCGTGCCATCTCGGTGAGCATCTCGGTGGCGGTATCGGCGTCGAGGTCGCTATAAGAGCCCTCGCCCAGGGACTTATCCAGACCGAACACCTCAAACAGGTTGAAGACTTGGTCGCGAACATTGCTCTTGTAGTGGCCCACTATTCCTCCTCGGTGAGACGCCACTCCTGCGGTTGGGTACTCATAGCAAGTTACCCACCAGTAACATGGTTCAAGTTATACATTCTCGCGTTCGAATGCAAGCAGCTGTGATCCACCGCACCCGGGCCCTCGAACGGGGTGTCAGACCTGCGGCTCAGGTTCGGCTTCGGCGGCCTCGGAGTCGCCCGCCGGTAGATCGGAATCGGGCAACTGGGAGACCAGATGTTCGGCGAGTTCGCCGATCGTCGGGTAGTCGAATACCGCTGTCGGGGTGATGTCGAACTTGCCGCCGAATTGTCCGAACAGCCGGTTGCGCAGTTCCACCGCCATCAATGAATCGGTACCCAGATCCAAGAACCTGCTCGTCGCGGCGGGGGGTTGCGCGAGGCGCAGGAAGCCCTGAACCTCGCGCTGCAGGAACTCGGTGATGAAGGCCACCCGCTGCGCCACCGGAATCTCTTGGAGTTGCCGGAGTAATTCGCTGTCCCCGGACGCCGCCGTGTCACCGGTGGGTAGCACCTGATCGAGAAGCGGCGGGCGGATACCGCCCAACATTTTCGCGGTGCGCTGCCAGTTGGCCTTGAGCACCGTCGCCTGCGAAGTTCCTTGGCGGATGATCTCGCTCAGCGCGGCGAGCGCGGCCGAGGGCTCCAGCGGCATCATGCCCTGCGCGCTGAGATTGGCCAGCGCCGCCTCAGAACTGGCCATGCCGCCGCGGCCCCACGGACCGAAGTTGGCTGCGGTCGCCGGCAGCCCCCGTGACGCGCGGAGAGCGACCAGCCCGTCGAGCAACGCGTTCGCGCATGCGTAGTTGGCCTGCGACGGGGATCCCAGCACCGCCGACGCCGACGAGAACAGTATGAAGAACTCCAGATCGTCACCCATCGTCAACCGGTGCAGATGGAGGGCGCCGAATGCCTTGGGTCGCAACGTCGTACGGAAGCGGTCCAGGCTCTGTTGCGGCAGCAGTGCATCGTCGAGCACGCCGGCCAGATGCGCCACCCCGCCCAGCGGCGGCAACTCGGAACGGATCCGATTCAGCAGTTCGGCGACGTCGGACTCGTCGCCCACGTCGGCCGCGTAGACGTGAACCCGGCAGTGGAAACGCTCGATGATGGCCGCGATCGCGCGTTCGGCGTCGGCGTCCGGAGCGCTGCGACTCGTCAGCACGATGTCCCCGGCTCCGAGTTGGGCCAGATACGCCGCCGTGTGCAGGCCGAGCGCACCGAGGCCGCCGGTCACCAGATAGCTCCGATCAGCCCGCGGCGCAAGCGGTGTGGGCATCTGCACGACGATCTTGCCGATGTGCCGCGCCTGCTGCATTCGCCGGAACGCGGTCTTGGCTTCGGTGAGCGGATAGACCTCGGCCGGCACCGGCGTCCACTCGCCGTTGGCCAACCCGTCGGAAACCTCGGCCATCAGCCGTTGGATGTGTTCGGGATCGGTCATCATCGTCACATCGAGTGCCACGATCTCGTAGTCGATATCGGGGCGGGCCGCAGCCATTTGTTCACGAGTCCAGATGTCTCGCTTGGCGATCTCGGCGAACCGGCCACCGATGGCGGTGGCCCGCACGGTGGCCTCGATGAAGCCATCGTTGGTGAGGCTGTTGAGCACGACGTCGACGCCGGCCCCGTCGGTGTCGGCCAGGATCTGGTCGGCGAAATCGGTGCTGCGCGAGTCATAGACGTACTCGACGCCCATTGCCCGCAGCGTGGAACGCTTGTAGGCGCTGGCGGTGGCGAAAACCGTTGCGCCGTGGTGGCGTGCCAATTGAATCGCCGCCATCCCGACACCGCCACTGGCGGCGTGGATCAGCACCCGATCTCCGGGTTTGAGTTGTGCCCAGTCGAACGCGAGTCGGGCCGTGAGCGCGGCAGCCGGTATGGTCGCCGCACCGACCGGGTCGACGCCGTCGGGTACCGCTGCCAGCAACTGCACCGGAACGTTGAGCCGACTCGCGAACGCGCCCTGCATCGATCCGAAAACACGTTGGCCGACCTGGTATCCGGACACCTCCGATCCCAGTTCGGTGACGACCCCGCACAGGTCACCGCCGATGGGGCCGGGATCGCCCGGGTAGAGGCCCAGCACGTTGAGCACATCGCGGAAGTTCAGACCGGCGGCTTCCACCCGGATTTGAACCTCGTTGGGGGCCGGCGGTGCGACCTCGGTCTCGGTCAGGCGCAGGTTGTCGATCGCGCCGCGCTCGGTCGGGGCCAGCACGTAGTCGTCGGTGCGCGGCATCGGCAGATGGCCGCTGCGCGCCCAGTGCAGCAGCCGGGGGACCAGGAATCTGCCCTGGCGCACAGCCACTTCGGGTTCGACAACCGGTGTGCCCAGTGCACCGGGCAGCCAGCTCAGCGACTCCTCGGAGCCGTCGCAGTCCACCAGGCGGCAGCGCAGCGTCGGCTGTTCGGCGACGATGGTGCGCCCGAGCCCCCAGAGTGCGGCGTGCACCGGGTTGACCGGCTCGCCGGGTTCGGTCGCCACGGCTCGCTCGGTGATGATCCACAGACCACCAGCCAGGTTCAGTTTGTCCTGAGCCAGCGCTGACTGCGCGGCGCCGAGCAGAGAGCTGATCTGGGCCTCCAGCCGCGCCGACAGCTCGGGTGTGGGGCCGTCGGCATTCGGGTGCCCCGAGCAACGCCAGACGATCCCGGCGACCGGCTTGCCGCCTTCGGCGGCGGCGGCGAATGCCTGCTGCCAGGCCTCAGGGCCGTCGGCGGGATCCACTGCGACCGCGCCGGGCAGTTCGGTTGCCAGTGCGTCGAATCCGGCGATCAGCCAGGTGCCATCGGTGGCTGTGGCTCCCGCGGTGGAGTCCTCGGTTGCCGGTGCGGCGGCTTCATGCCAACCCAGGGTGTAGAGCAGTCGGGTGGCATCGCCACCGAGGCCCCGCATCAGCGCCTCTCTGGGGGCTCGCTTCACGGTGAATTCGGAGATGCCGCCCAGTCGGTGGCCGTCGC
>CAXNJA010000033.1:0-22860 GCA_964202555.1 Mycobacterium sp. | reverse complement strand
GCCGCCCTGGTCATTTTCCTGCAGTTCACCGTTCCCCAGGACACCGGAATCCAGCCCCGCTGGGCACTGGACACCGCCTTCGTCACCACCACGGCCGGTGCATGCCTGCTGATCTTCCTCACCGTCTGGTACGCCATGCGTGAGGTGTCGCGCGCCGAGGCCGCCATGGAGGTGGAGTACAGCCGCTCCGAGGCGTTGCTGACCAATATCCTGCCGGCCACCGTTGCCGCGAAACTCAAGGACCCGGCGCACGGAACCATCGCCGACCGCTACGACGACGCCGCCATCCTGTTCGCCGACATCGCCGGTTACACCGAACAGTCCAGCCAGATTTCGCCGACGGAGTTGGTCCGGTTCCTGGACCGGCTCTACACCACCTTCGATCGGTTGGTTGATCGGCATGGCCTGGAGAAGATCAAGACCACCGGCGACGCCTACATGGTGGTCAGCGGGGTCCCCACCCCGCGGCCCGATCACATTGAGGCGATCGCCGACCTGGCCCTGGACCTGTGCCGGGCGGTCGCTGAATTGCGCGATCCGCGGGGCGAGCCGGTCCCGATGCGGATGGGTATCGCTGCCGGACCGGTGGTCGCCGGTGTGGTGGGCGCCCGCCGGTTCTTTTACGACGTGTGGGGCGACGCCGTCAACGTCGCCTCCAGAATGGAATCCACCGACATCATCGGCCGGATTCAGGTGCCCCAGAACGTTTTCGAGCGGTTGCGGCACGAGTTCGTGCTCGAGGAGCGCGGCGAAATCGAGGTCAAGGGCAAGGGCAAGATGCGCACCTGGTTCCTGGTCGCCCGCAAACCGGCGGCGCTAATCCCACTCGAGAGCGGTCCGTACGGTCAACAACGCGCCGCCCTGATTCAGCCATAGGGAGGGACCTCATGACCCGACAGTCCCGATTCGAAGGAACCATCGGCCGCACCCTGGCCGACTCGCAGGTGAGCGCGGGCCGGGATGTCTTTCGGCTTCCGGCCACCGTGCTGTTCATCCTGGGCATCGTGGACCTGATCCGCGGGGTCATGCACACGTTCGTATTGCGCTGGGCGGGAGTGCACGTTGCCGGCTTCGACCCGGTCTCCACGCCGTCCGACCAGTTCTTCATGCTCGGGGCCTTCGGGATCTCCAACTTCCTGACGGGCTTTCTCTACCTTCTGATCAGCCGCAAGGCCCGAGAACTCTCGCCCTACGTGCTGGCGATCATCCCCGCGACCTATCTGCTCGGCATGATCGGCATCGGCGTGGCGGGCGTGCACGGGCAGTCGGCGTTCAGCGGACGATATTTTCTGTTCGTCTACTTCGCGGTGTGCGTCGTGACGGTCGCGGTGTTCCTGGTGCAGCGCGCCGTACACCGACAAAGCCGCTGAGCCAGCGGGGTCGATCGGCGGGCTATGCCAGACTTAGCGCCATGACAATTCACTCTGGTACCACCGGTACCTCGCATGGCAGCCTGTTTCCGCATCTGTGGAAGTCGGTACTACTGACTGGAATCCTGTCGGTGATCCTCGGCCTTCTGGTGCTGCGTTGGCCCGGCGCCACCATCGTCACGGCCGCGATCCTCTTCGGCGCGTTCCTTCTGGTGACCGGCATTTCCCAGGTCTTCCACGCGTTCACCCTGCAGATCTCCGGCGGTGGACGGGCTCTGCTGTTCATCAGCGGTGCTGCGTCCCTGGTTCTGGCGGTGTTGGCGTTCCGTCATCTCAGCGACGCGGTCTGGCTGCTGGCGATCTGGGTCGGCATCGGATTCGTCTTTCGCGGTGTCGCGGAGGCGGCCACCGCTTTGAGCGACCGTGACACCCCGGCCCGCGGCTGGCAGATCTTCCTGGGCATCGCCACTCTGATCGCCGGTGTCGTCGTGCTCGCGTACCCGGTCTCATCGTTGGGAACGCTGACCCTGGTGGTCGGCATCTGGCTGATCGTCATCGGTGTGCTTGAGATCATCGCCTCGTTCGGTATCCGCAAGGCGGGCAACGAGGTTCGCACGGTCATCAGCGACGCGATCCGCGCCCGCTGACACCTGCGCGGGTGGCGGGTCCTGGACCCTGCCACCCGCGCGTCCGCACCCCCGGTCGAGGCCGGGTAATCTGGTTTGAACTGCTGTCCACACGAGGTGAATCGGAAACTATGACTGAGCAGCCGGAATCGCCGGAGTATTCCGGTCCGCCGCCGAACACCCCCCCGCCGGCCGGACCGCCGCCCTACCCGTACGCCTATCCGCCGGGCCCTCCGGGGGCACAGATGCCGCAGGGCCCTCCCCCCGGCGCCTACCCGGGCAGCTATCCACCGCCGCCGATGCCGTACGGCGACTATCACCCCGGCGCCCCGATGGCGGCGCCCCGCAACGGTCTGGGCGTCGCAGCCCTGATTGTGGCGATTATCGCGTTGCCCGCATCGTGCACGGTGCTGGGCGGAGTTGTCCTCGGGCTCACAGCCGTGGTTCTCGGCTTTCTCGGACGCGGGCGAGTCGCCCGTGGCGAGGCCAACAACGGCGGGGTCGCCCTCACCGGGATCATCCTGGGTTTCCTGGCCGTAATCATCAGCGGTGCACTTGCGCTGTTTGCTGCCCAAATCTTCAATAACAATGGTGGCCGCGAGATGATCTCCTGCGTGCAGGAGGCCGGTGGGGACAACACCAAGGTTCAGGAGTGTATGGACCAGTTCCAAAGCCGTGTCGAGGAACAAACCGGACAGGGCGGCACGCCGGGCCGGTAGCCCCGGGCCGGTAACGCCGCCGGAAACCCGATGCTAGGCCTTCTCCGCACCGGGGAAGTACTTCACGATGCCTTCCTGGGCGACGGTGGCGACCACCTCGCCGGCCCGGTTGAAGAAGTGCCCCATGCCCAATCCGCGCGACTCCGCGGCCACCGGCGACGCGGTGGAATAGAGCACCCACTCGGAGAAGTCGACCTGGCGGTGAAACCAGACGGAGTGGTTGATGGTGACCGCGAAAATCCGGTCCCACCCCCAGGACAGGCCGTGGGTGGTGATGATCGAATCCAACACCGTGGTGTCCGACGAGTACACCATGGCAGCGGTATGCAGGACCGGATCGTCGGGCATCTCCCCCGCGGCGGTCATCCACACCCGGTTCCGGTCTAGTCGGCCGCCCTTGTCGCGCATCACCCAGGCCGGATCGTTGGTGTAGCGCCATTCGATCGGGCGCATCGCGTTGGCGAAGTGCGGCACGACGGTCTCGTAGCCGATCAGCAGCTCGTCGATGGTCGGAAGTCCTTGCGGTTCAGGCACTTCGGGGGCGGAGTGGTTATGTTCCAACCCATGCCCGCCGGCCAGGTAGGACACCATAGCCGAGGCGAGCAGTTTGTCGTTCTGCATGGCGTCGACCCGACGGTTGGCGAACCGGCGCTCGTCGCGCAACCGGTACACATGGAACTCGATGTCGTGCGCGGGATCACCGCCGGCGATGAAGTGCACCGACAGCGCGCTGGGCGGCAGGCCATGACCGATGGTCCGGCTTGCGGCGGTGAAGGCCTGGGCCATCAACTGGCCGCCGAAGGTGCGCACCGGATTCTTTCGGGGGTGACGTCCAATGAAGACGTCGGCGCCTGCGGGCGATTGCCCCCGAGGGGAAAGTTCGAGTACGGAAAGCAATTCGCAAAGATCGGAATGTCCCGGCAGCGGAAGCTCACCTTGGGGCACGCGCGCGGCCTCTCGCTAGTGGTCGTTCTCTCCGATCCGATGGATGTGAATCAGATTGGTCGAGCCTACTGTGCCCGGCGGAGCGCCCGCGACGATGATGACGAGGTCGCCGCGCTGGTAGCGGCCCAACTCCAGCAGCGCGTGATCAACCTGGCGGATCATGTCGTCGGTGGTGTCGGCGTGCGGTACGACGAAAGTCTCGGCACCCCAGGTCAGTGCGAGCTGACTGCGGATCTCGGGTGCGGTCACGAACGCCAGGAGGGGCAGTCTGCTGTGTAGCCGGGCCAGCCGGCGCACCGTGTCGCCGGAGGAGGTGAAGGCAACCAGCGCCTTGGCTTCGAGCCGCTCACCGATATCCCTTGCGGCATAGGAGATTACGCCGCGCTTGGTACGGGGCACATGGGTCAGCGGCGGCGGCGGACTGTTCTCCTCCATCGCACAGATGATCCGCGCCATCGTCCGGACTGCGTCGATCGGAAACTTCCCCACCGAGGTCTCACCGGAGAGCATCACCGCGTCGGCGCCGTCGAGCACCGCGTTGGCCACGTCGGAGGCTTCGGCCCGGGTGGGCCGGGAGTTCTCGATCATCGACTCCAGCATCTGGGTGGCCACAATCACCGGCTTGGCGTTCTCCCGGGCGATCTGGATCGCCCGCTTCTGCACCAGCGGAACCTCCTCGAGCGGCAGTTCCACACCCAGATCGCCGCGGGCAACCATGACGGCGTCGAACGCCAGCACGATCGCTTCGAGGTTCTCCACCGCCTCCGGCTTTTCGAGCTTGGCGATCACCGGTACCCGGCGGCCGACCCGATCCATCACCTCGTGAACCAGGTCGACGTCACTCGGAGAACGGACGAAGGACAGCGCCACCAGGTCAACGCCGAGGTGCAGCGCGAACTCCAGATCGGCAATGTCCTTCTCTGACATGGCCGGAACGGAGAACGCCATGCCCGGCATGGACAAACCCTTGTTGTTGCTGACCGGACCGCCCTCGGTGACCGTGCACACCACATCGTCGCCGTCGACATGTTCAACGATCAGCGCCACCTTGCCGTCGTCGACGAGCAGTCGGTCTCCGGGTTGCGCGTCCTGGGCCAGGTTCTTGTACGTAGTGGAGACGCGGTCGTGGGTACCTTCACAGTCCTGCACCGTGATTCGGACGGTTTCGCCGTTTGCCCACTGGGTGGGCCCGTCGGCGAATCGACCCAGGCGGATCTTCGGGCCCTGAAGGTCGGCGAGGATGCCGACCGCCCGGCCGGCGGCATCGGCGGCCTTACGCACCCGGTTGTAGGACGCTTCATGGTCGCTGTAGTCGCCGTGGCTGAAATTCAGCCGCGCGACATCCATACCAGCCTCGACAAGCGCCCTGACCTGGGTGTCACTGTCGGTGGCAGGGCCGAGGGTGCAGACGATCTTGGCGCGCCGGGTCACGACGCCTGAGCATAGTCCGCTTCGGTGTCCACCCGCTTGTGCCTCTAAGAAATGAGCATCGAGGGAACGAGGGGGAATCCCGGCAGGTTCCGCACGACGGTCCATCCGAGAGTTGCGGCGGCGAGCACGACCAGCAGGGCCGAGGTGACGACCTGACGGCCGCGACGGCGACGCCACAGGGCGAAGATCGCCAGCAGGGGTAGCCCCACGAGAAGGAACATGTTGTCGGTGACCGCGGCCGAGAAGTTTCCGTGCAGCACGTCATGAGTCATCCGAAGACCCCCGCATGCCGGGCAATCCCATCCGGTGACGACCTTGAACGGGCAGAACGGGAACACCGCCCCGGGCCGGTGCGGATCCACCGTCCCGATGTAGGCCAGGGCAGCGACTCCGAGCGCCGCGGAGCCGGCGATCCAGAGTCGGCTGGGCGTGGCGCTCATGCCTGCAGCATGCCAGAGTGCGGTCAGTCTCCGCGGCTGCCGGCGCCCCACAGCAGGCGTTTGAGGGTGGAGCCCTTCAGTTTCGCGGGCTCGTCACTGTCGGGTTCGGGCTGGGGTCCGGCCACCGCCTCGGACTTGCGCTCCTGCCCGTCCTCGGCTTCGGCTTCGGCTTCGGGGACCCACTCGGATTCCGGCTCGACGGCCACATCGACCACCGGTTCGGGTTCAAGCACACCATCGGGCAGGTCGGCCCCGGAGTGCTCTGACTCGTAGACCACCACAGTGGCAGTGTCGTCGGTGTCCGCGTCGTCGGTGTCCGCGGCAAACTCGGCCTCGTCATCAACGGCCTGGCGCTCGGTGTCCTGGTCGGAGTAAACGATCTCGACGTCGTCTTCGGCCTCATCGGCCTCGTCGTCGGTCTCCACCGCGATCTCGTCGACGGCCACCGCCTCGTGCGGCGCTTCGTCCAGCGCTTCGTTCTGTGCCTCGTCCGGTGCCTCGTCGGCGACGATCTCAGCGATGTCGTCGGACTCGACGGCGATCTCAGCGACGTCGTCGAAGTCGAGATCGCCCACCGCGACGGCGTCCTCGGCCTCACGTTCACCGGCCACCGTCGCCGCCGCGATGATCCCGCTGCCCTTGGCCGCGGCGACCAGATCTTCGGCCCACTCCTCGACCAGCGACTCCTCACCGATCTCCGCCGGTTGCTTACCGCGCAGCGAGACCGGGTTCTCCCGGCCCTTGGGCGCGAGCAGCATGTACACCACGGCGCCGATGAATACGAAGGTCGCGGTGAACACGTTGATGCGGATACCGGCGATCTCGGTGGCCGCGTCGTCGCGCATCAACTCAATCCAGAACCTGCCCACGCAGTAGGACGCCACATAGAGGGCGAACAACCGTCCGTGGCCGAGCCGGAACCTGCGGTCGGCCCACAGCAGCAGGACGAAAACCAGTAGGTTCCAGAGCAACTCGTAAAGGAAGGTCGGGTGCACCACGGCCGCGACCTCACCGGTCGACACGCCATCGAGGGAGTGAACGTCCACGACCCCCGAGGAGTCACGGCGGTAGAAGATCTCCATGCCCCACGGCACGGTGGTCTCACGCCCGTAGAGCTCCTGGTTGAAGTAGTTACCCAGTCGGCCGATCGCCTGCGCCAGCACGATGCCCGGCGCCACCGCGTCTCCGAAGGCGGGCAGCGGAATTCCCCTGCGGCGGCAGCCGATCCAGGCGCCCACTCCGCCGAGTGCGATCGCGCCCCAGATGCCGAGTCCGCCCTCCCAGATCCGCAACGCGGCACCGAGGCCGGCGCCGTCCGGTCCGAAGTAGGTCTTCCAGTCGGTGAGCACGTGATAGATCCGGCCGCCGATCAGGCCGAACGGCACCGCCCAGAGTGCGACGTCGTAGATGACGCCCCGTTCGCCGCCCCGGGCCGCCCAGCGGCGGTCACCGATCACCAGGGCGGCGATGATGCCGGCGATGATGCACAGCGCGTAGGCGCGGATCGGGACCGGCCCCAGGTACCAGACGCCCTGTCCCGGACTCGGGAAGTAGGCGAGCACCGTTGTCGTCACGTGGCAGGCACTTTCTCTCGAACACCGACGGCCAGTTCCTCGGTCAACGTCCGGACCGCGGCCACTCCGTCGTCGGTCAACGCCGACACCAGAGCTGAACCGACGATAACCCCGTCGGCGAAATGCGCGATCTCGGCCGCCTGCTCTCGCGAGCGCACCCCCAGCCCCACCCCGACCGGTATGTCGGAGATCTCTTTGACCCGGCGCACCAGTTCCGGCGCGGAATTGGACACCGCGGCGCGGGCACCGGTGACGCCCATGGTGGACGCGGCGTAGACGAATCCGCGGCAGGACTGCACGGTCCGGGCCAACCGCTCCTGGGTCGATGACGGGGCCACCAGGAAGATCCGATCCAGGTTGTGCTCATCGGAGGCCGCCATCCAGGCATCGGCCTCATCGGGAATCAGATCGGGGGTGATCATGCCCAACCCGCCGGCAGCGGCCAGATCACGGGCGAACGCGTCAACTCCGTAGTGCAGGACCGGATTCCAGTACGTCATCACCACCGCGTTGCCGCCGGCTGCGCTGATCGCCTCGACCGCCCGCAGAGTGTCGCGGACCCGGACCCCGTTCTGAAGTGCCACGTCGGTAGCGGTCGCGATCACCGGGCCGTCCATCCCGGGATCGGAGTAGGGCACGCCGACCTCGATGATGTCGCACTCGCGACTCATGGTCACCATGGCGTCGATGGACGTCGACACGTCCGGGTAGCCGGTGGGCAGATATCCGATGAGCGCGGCGCGCCCCTGCTCGCGGCAGGCATCGAAAACCGGGCCCAGCCGACCCGGCGGGCTGTGCGCAATGGTCATGACGCTCCCGGCCCGGCCCCGGTAGGACTGGTGGGGTCGAACAGCCCGAACCAGCGCGCAGCGGTCTCCACGTCCTTGTCGCCACGGCCGGACAGGTTGATCAAGATGATGCCCTCCGGCCCGAGTTCGGCCGCCAGGTCCACCGATCCGGCTATCGCATGCGCCGTTTCGATCGCCGGGATGATGCCCTCCAACTGACTCAGCAGCCGGAAGGCGTTCATCGCCTCGGTGTCGGTGATCGGCCGGTACTCGGTACGCCCGATCTCCTTGAGGAAAGCGTGTTCGGGCCCGACGCCGGGATAGTCCAAACCGGCTGAGATGGAATGGGATTCGATGGTTTGACCGTCGGCGTCCTGCAGCAGATAGGAGTAGGACCCCTGGAATGCGCCGGGCGAACCGCCGCTGAAGGTGGCCGCATGCCGGCCGGTCTCCACACCGTCCCCGGCGGCCTCGAAACCGATCAGCCGAACCTGCGGGTCGTCGATGAAGGCGTGGAAGATCCCGATCGCATTGGATCCCCCGCCCACGCAGGCCGTCACCGCGTCCGGCAACCGGCCGGTCATCGCCAGCATCTGAGCGCGGGACTCCAGACCGATCACGCGCTGGAAGTCGCGCACCATCATGGGAAAGGGGTGCGGGCCCGCCGCGGTGCCGAAGCAGTAGTAGGTGTGGTCGGCGTTGGTCACCCAGTCCCGGAACGCGTCGTTGATTGCGTCCTTGAGGGTCTTGGACCCGGATTGCACGGCGACCACTTCAGCGCCGAGCAACCGCATCCGCGCCACGTTCAGCGCCTGTCGGGCGGTGTCGACGGCGCCCATGTAGATGACACACTCCAAGCCCAGTAGCGCGCAGGCGGTGGCGGTGGCTACCCCGTGCTGGCCTGCGCCGGTCTCGGCGATCACCCGCGTCTTGCCCATCTGCCGCGCCAGCAGGGCCTGTCCCAGAACGTTGTTGATCTTGTGCGAACCGGTGTGGTTGAGGTCCTCACGCTTGAGGAAGATCCGGGCCCCGCCGGCGTGTTCGCTCAGTCGGCTGGCCTCATAGATCGGTGAGGGCCGGCCGGCGTAGTGGGTCTGCAACCGGTCGAGTTCATCGAGGAAGGTCTGGTCGGTGCGGGCCTTCTCGTAGGCCGCGGTGACCTCCTCGATGACGGCCATCAGCGCCTCGGCGACGTAGCGTCCGCCGAACGGACCGAAATGCCCGCGGGCGTCGGGACCGTGGGCAGTCGGTTCGGCGACGGCCACGCTGGCGCGGGGAAGATTGGGAATCGAGGTGTCGGCCATATCAGCTTTCCAGCCGGAGGGGTCTCAGCGGACCGGTTTCGGGCAGGACGGATGCGCTCCCGCGGTCACCAGATCAGACACCGCGGTGCGCGGATTCCCACTGGTCACCAGGCCTTCACCGACAAGCACGGCGTCGGCGCCGGCGCCGGCGTAGGCGAGCAGATCCGCCGGTCCGCGCACCCCGGACTCGGCGACCCGGATGACGTTGGACGGCAGACCCGGAGCGATCCGACCGAAGCAGTCCCGGTCGACGCTGAGGGTCTTGAGGTCGCGGGCGTTGACGCCGATCACCGAGGCGCCGGCCTGCAGTGCGCGGTCGGCCTCCTCTTCGGTGTGCACCTCCACCAGCGCGGTCATTCCGAGCGACTCGGTCCGGTCCAGCATCGACACCAGCGCCTGCTGTTCCAGCGCGGCGACGATCAACAGCAGCATGTCGGCGCCGTGCGCGCGGGCCTCGTGGATCTGGTACGGCCGGACGATGAAGTCTTTGCGCAACACCGGGATGGTCACCGCGGCACGGACAGCGTCAAGGTCAGCCAATGAGCCGTGGAAGCGACGCTCCTCGGTCAGCACGCTGATCACCCGGGCGCCGCCGTTCTGATACGCCCGTGCCAGTTCGGCGGGGTCGGCGATCGGCGCCAACTGGCCGCGCGACGGGCTGGCCCGCTTCACCTCGGCGATGACGGCGATCCCGGGGGCACGCAGTGCCGCCATTGCGTCGCGCGGCGGGGGTGCGGACTCAGCGGCGGCCTTGACGTCGGCCATGCTTACGAGCGCCTCGCGCGCGGCGACGTCGGCGCGGACTCCCTCAAGAATGGAGTCGAGCACAGTTGCCGAACTCATTGCGGGAAATCCCCTCCTGGGTTAGCTGACGATCACGCCGATTTTGTGAAAGAGTAGCCGCCCGACCGTCGGAACCCGTCATCGGCCCTCGGTGTCTCCGGTCGGGTCCCGGCCCTCATCGAGGGCGTCCCAGATGCCGCGCTCGGACATCGGGTCCGGACCGGAGCCGCCGACGGCGCCCGGCACGGTGTATTTCGAACTCCGGTCGGCCCGATGAGCCTGCGTTACCGCTGCCCGCATCAGCAATACGGCGGCCACCAGAACAACGGCCGCAGCGGCCAGCGTCACTACCGCACCGGGCAAGTAACGCTCACTGTCGACCAGGGTGGCTACTGGCACGCCGGCCAGTTCGGCGCCACGGGGAGCGACGTCGGGAATCGTGACGAGGGTGACGCCGAGGTAGCCCAGTGCCAGACACACCAGGCCCAAGAGCACTGCCACCAACCGCAGCAGCCATCCCCGCGCCGCCAGTGCGGCCAGGGCCGCGGCTCCCAGCAGAACCGCCATCGGCAGCAGCGCAGTGGACCAGTCCGCGCCGTTGAGGGTGGCGGTCTGCGGATGGGTGAGCCCATCGAAGGAGGTCACCGAAACCCAGGGCAGCCGGGAGGCCACCCACAACGCCCCCGCGGCGATCAGCAGCAGTATCTGGGCGAGCCGGATCACGGCGCCTTCAGCGTCTCGGCCGCGGCGATGGCAGCCAGTACGGCCTTGGCCTTGTTGGCCGACTCGGTGTACTCATATGGTCCGTTGGAGTCGGCCACCACCCCGCCGCCGGCCTGGACGTAGGCGGTGCCGTCACGCATCAGCGCGGTACGGATGGCGATCGCGAAATCGGCGTTGCCGGCGAAATCGAGGTAGCCCACCACCCCGCCGTAGAGGCCGCGGCGGGTCATCTCGACCTCCTCGATGAGCTCCATGGCGCGGACCTTAGGGGCCCCGGAGAGGGTGCCGGCCGGGAAGCATGCGGTAACGGCGTCGAGCGCGGTGCGGCCTTCGGCCAGCAGTCCGGTGACGGTGGACACCAGGTGCATGACGTGGCTGTAGCGCTCGATGTGGCTGTAGTCCTCCACCCGCACCGTGCCCGGCACACACACCCGGCCCAAGTCGTTGCGGCCGAGATCGACCAGCATCAGGTGCTCAGCACGTTCCTTCTCATCGGCCAGCAGATCCTTCTCCAGCAGCTGATCCTCCTCCTCGGAGCGGCCCCGCCACCGGGTGCCCGCGATCGGGTGGGTGGTGGCCCAGCCGTCGGTGACGGTCACCAGCGCCTCGGGGCTGGAGCCCACAATCGAAAAGGCAGTTCCCCCAGAATCATTCGGGATGTTCACCAGGTACATGTACGGACTCGGATTGGTCACCCGCAGCATCCGGTAGACGTCGATCGGGGCGGCTGGGGTGTCCACCTCGAAACGCTGGGAGGGCACCACCTGAAAGGCCTCACCGGCCTCGATCTCGGCGACCAGACGCTCGACCACCGCGCTGTATTCCGCCATGGTGCGCTGGGCGCGTTGCCGCGGCTCCGGCCGGGAGAACTCCGCCACCGTGGAGGCCAGCGGCTGGCTCAGCGCGGCGGTCATCACGTCCAGGCGGGCGAGGGCATCGTCATAGGCCTCGTCGACCCGTTCGTCGCTACCGTCCCAGTTCACGGCGTTGGCGATCAGCGTGATGGTGCCCTCGTGGTGGTCGACGGCGGCCAGGTCGGTGGCCAGCAGCAGCAGCATGTCGGGCAGGTGCAGGTCATCGACGGCCAGTTCCGGCAGCCGCTCCAGGCGGCGGACGAAGTCGTAGGCGAAGTAACCCACCAGGCCGCTGGACAGCGGCGGCATGTCCGGGCCGATCGATCCCCCGGTCGCTTCGCTCCTGCCCGGCCCGATCGATCCCCCGGTGGAGAGCAGTTCCATGGTTTGCCGCAGCGCCTGCAGCGGATCCCCGCCCTGGGGTGCGCCCCGCGGGGTGGTGCCCAGCCACACCGCCTGCCCGTCGCGCACCGTCAGCGCCGAAGGTGAACCGGCGCCGATGAACGACCAGCGCGACCACGACCGGCCGTTCTCGGCCGATTCCAGCAGGAACGTGCCCGGCCGGTTGGCGGCCAGTTTTCGGTACGCCGACAGTGGGGTCTCGCTGTCGGCGAGCACCTTGCGGCTCACCGGCACCACGCGGTGCTCGGCGGCCATGGCGCGGAACTCGTCGCGGGTGGTGGTCGGGGTGGACTGCACGGCGTACATCCTCCCAGACCAGTCCGGCGCCTCGTGCCCACCGACCGGCGTAGCGTGGCCGCCATGAAACGTGGTGACCGGGTACCCGAGTTCGAACTGCCGGATCAGACGGGCGCTGCGCGTTCGCTGTCCGGTCTGCTGGCCGCCGGGCCGATCGTGCTGTTCTTCTACCCGGCGGCGATGACGCCGGGCTGCACGAAGGAGGCCTGCCATTTCCGCGACCTGGCCGGCGAGTTCGACGCCGTCGGTGCGGCCCGGGTCGGGATCAGCACCGACGCGGTCGACAAGCAGGCGAAGTTCGCCGACTCGCAGCGCTTCGACTACCCGCTGCTGTCCGACCGCGACGGCACCGTCGCTGAGATGTTTGGCGTCAAACGTGGCCTGCTCGGCAAGTTCCTGCCGGTCAAGCGGACCACCTTTGTCATCGACTCCGACCGCAAGGTGTTGGAGGTGATCTCCAGCGAGGTGAACATGGACACCCACGCCGACAAGGCTCTGGAGGTGTTGCGGGCGCGCTCCTCGGCTTAGGTTCCTAAGTCGTCAAATAGATGACCGGCCGGTCAGTTATTGTCGGTCCATGACGTCCGATGTGCACGTGGAGACGGTGGGCTCCGGTCCATCACTGGTTCTGCTGCACGCCAACGGCGGTGACCACCGCGACTTCAACGCCATCGCCCCGCGCCTGGCGAAGTCCGGATGGCGAGTGACCTCGCTGGACTGGCCGGGGCACGGTCGCAGCCCCCGGACAGGGTCGGAGACCGCGGTGGGGTTCGGCACCCTGCTGGTCGACATCCTCGAAGGAATCGGGGGACGCCATGTGCTGCTGGGCAACTCGGTGGGTGGCTTCGCCGCACTGCACGCGGCCGCGCAGGCCCCGGATCTCGTCGGCGGCCTGGTTCTCGTCTCACCGGGGGGCTTCACACCGCGCTGGCCCGGTATGGCGGCGGTGTGCCGGACGATCAGTTCACCGGTCGTAGCCCCGCGCGCCTACCGCACGCTGCCCCGGCTGTATCTGCGCGACCGCAATCCGGCGGTCAGCGCCGCGATCGCACGCGCCGAGGAGGCGTCGCGGTCGGCTGACAGCGCGAAGGTGTTCGCCAGCCTGTGGCGCAGCTTCGCCGACCCGGACCATGACGCCCGTCCGCTGGCCGACGGGGTGTGCTGTCCGGTCCTGCTGGCCTGGGGCACCCGGGATCCGATCCTGCCCTGGCGCATCGACGGCCGGCGGGCCCGGGCCGCCCTGACCGACGCCGAGATCGTCACCTTCGATGGCGCCGGACACCAGCCCTTCCTCGAGCGACCCGAGGAGTTCCTCGACCGGACGGCGTCCTTCCTGTCGCGGCTGCGCACCGCAAACACCGCGTGAACGGCGAGCGCTCCACCTCCAGGACCCCGGGTCTCGAGCGCCGGCGGCGAGGGCCGGGCAGTCGGGCCGACGCCGACCACCCGACCCGCCATGAGTTGATGGACGCGGCGGTCAGCGTCGCCGAACAGGAGGGCCTGGCCGGACTGACGGTCGCACGGATCACCGCCGCGGCCGGTCACGCCAAGGGCACCTTCTATGTCCACTTTCCCGACCGGGCCGCGTTCCTGGTGGCGCTGCACCGGAGTTTCCACGACGCACTGTTCAGCCGGATCGTCGCCGCCACCGCGGCTGAGCGACCCGGCCCCGCACGGGCGGGCAAGCGCCTGACGGCTTTCCTGGACGGCTGCCGGGCGTTACCGGGTGTGCGCGCTGTGCTGCTCGAGGCCCGCACCGAACCGGCCGTCGCCGCCGAGGTCGACAGACGCAACCGTCAGGCCGCAACGGTGCTGGCCGCGGATCTGGCCGGATGCTGCGCTGACCCCCGGGAGACCGCACGGTTGCTGGTGCTCGCCGCCGACGACGTCGCAGCTCGCGAGTCCGACCGCCGCCGTCGGCTCCCATCGGCCCGTCGGGCACTGCTGGGGCTGATACCCGGGGCTGATACCTGGTGCTGATACCTGGAAAAACTCTTCGCCACGTCTCAGGCCTGACTCAGCAATCGCGCCAACAGTGATCCAGGGTATTTAGTCCCCACAATGCGGGGATATAGCCCTCAAATTAGTTGCGTGAACAATTACCTGGCAAATACTTCTCTCGTGAAGTACACCCCCGCCTCCACCGCCGCACCTGCACTCTTATGGCTTCAAGCGCAGTGCAACCGAATCGGAGGTAGCCGACACCACCGACCAGCAAAGAGCGGCCAGCGTCGGCTGCCTGGGGCGCGGTACCCCACGAGGTATACGATGTCGGTGTCGTAACAACAAAAAGGAATGGTGTTGACAGTGCGTACATTCACAGGTTCGCTGGGGATCGCTCTCGCAGCCCTAGGGTCGGCGGCCGCCATCGTGGTGTCCTCTGCAACGCCGGCCCTCGCTGCCAACCAGGGGCTGTTTATCAACGGGATAGCGGGCAACGTCCCACTCGGCTTGGTCAAGGACGCCATTCTCGGCGGCGCATTCGCCAGTTACGACAACACCGAGGTCAGCTGGCCCCAGCAGGCGCGGCCGACTACCGGAGATGACAGCCTCACCTTGGGCGAGTCGGTCACCCAGGGCGCCGACAACCTCGACGTGGCGCTCGCGCAGGCGCTCACGCAGATCGGACCGGGCGAACACGTCACCATCATCGGGCTGTCGGCAGGCGCTCTGGTCGCCGACGAGCAGCTGAAACGGCTGCTCGCCGATCCCGACGCGCCCGACAAAAGTAAGCTCAAGTTCGTCGTCATCGCCGACTCCAGTCGTTCCTCGTTCAACCAAAATCGGTACGACGACATTCTGAACTACCAGTACAGCACGCCTGTCGACACCAAGTACGACACTGTTGTCGTCGTCGCGGAGTATGACGGATTCGCTGACTTCCCGGACCGCGTGTGGAACATCGTCGCCGTCATCAACGCCTATGTCGGCGAATTCTTGAATCACGTCCCGAGCGTGTTCACCGATCTGTCCACGGTGGACCCCTCGGACATCACCGTCACCACGAACTCTCTGGGTGGGGTCACGACGACATACTTCCTGCCGTCCGAACATCTGCCCTTGGTGGAGCTGCTGCCGTTCCTCGAGCCGCAGGAAGCCGTACTGAAGCAGATCGTCGACTCCGCCTACAAGCGCAACGACGCTCCGAGCGCGGCCGCCACTCCCGCTCCCGCCGCAGCGGTTGCGGTCGCGAACATCGCCGATAGCGTTGCCGTCGCGGCGCCCCAGGCCATTGCAGCACCCGAGGCCGTAGCGTCGGCGAGTGTCGCCTCCGCGAAAACTCCGGAGGTCAGCGCGCCCGCCGAAACGGTGGCCGACAGGCAATCGGTCCCGGCGGCTGAGCCCACCACTGACCCGGCCCCGGTTGCCGAGCCCGCCACCGACCCGACCCCGGTTGCCGAGCCCGCCACGGACCCGACCCCGGTCGGCGATGCGCTCGACACTGCGACCGAGAACCCAGCAGAAGGTTCCGTCGACGCACCCGAGCCGACCGGTCGCCGCGCGGCAAGCACCCGCGGCTCGGACGGTTCAGATGTGACACACCGGTCGAATGGGAACACTGCGAGGTCGGCAGCGTCATCCCGCGCCGACAAGTCGCCGTCCGAGTAAGCGATTCGGCCACCCCGCTCGGGTGGCCCGACAGCCGGCCGACCGCGCGGCCGGCTATTCCGGGGCCAGCAGCACGTCGGCGTCGAAGCAGGCGTGCTGGCCGGTGTGACAGGCCGCACCGGCCTGGTCGACCTCGAGAAGTACCGTGTCACCGTCGCAGTCCAGCTTGACCGAGTGCACGTACTGGGTGTGCCCGGAGGTCTCGCCCTTGACCCACTGCTTACCGCGGGAGCGCGAGTAGTAGGTCGCCTGCCGGGTCTGAAGGGTACGGGCCAGCGCCTCGTCGTCCATCCAGGCGACCATGAGTACCACGCCGGTACCCCGTTCCTGGGCGACGACGCCGAACAGGCCGTCGGCGTTTCGCTTGAGCCGCTTGGCGATTGCCGGGTCTAGCACTATCGCACCGTAATCCCTTCGGCTGCCATGGCAGCTTTGACCTCGGCGATGGTCAATTCTCCGAAGTGGAACACACTGGCCGCCAAAACCGCATCCGCACCGGCCTGCACCGCGGGCGCGAAGTGCCCGACGGCCCCAGCTCCCCCGCTGGCGATCACCGGAACGCTGACCGCCTGCCGCACCGCGCGCAGCATGGGAAGGTCGAAGCCGGCCTTAGTGCCATCGGCGTCCATCGAGTTCAACAGGATTTCGCCGACGCCGAGTTCCGCTCCGCGCCTTGCCCATTCGATGGCATCGATCCCGGTCCCCTGCCGGCCACCGTGGGTGGTGACCTCCCACCCCGACGGCGTCGGCGCCGATCCGGCGGGCACGGTGCGGGCATCCACCGACAACACGATGCACTGCGACCCGAACTGACGCGACAGTTCGGCCAGCAACTCCGGTCGAGCGATGGCAGCGGTATTGACCGACACCTTGTCAGCACCGGCCCGCAGCAGGGCATCGACGTCGGCTACCGACCGCACTCCCCCACCGACGGTCAGTGGGATGAATACCTGCTCGGCAGTGCGGCTGACGACGTCGAGCATCGTCGCCCGGCCCGACGAGGAGGCGGTGACGTCGAGGAAGGTCAGTTCGTCGGCGCCCTGCGCGTCGTAGACCGCAGCCAATTCCACCGGATCCCCGGCGTCGCGCAGGTTCTCGAAGTTCACCCCTTTGACCACCCGGCCGGCATCGACGTCCAGACAGGGAATGACCCGCACTGCAACATCCATCAGCGGTACTCCTCCGGTGATCCGACCCGGTGCAGGATCTCCAAGACCTCCTCGTGCGCTCCCGGCGCGGCGCTCAGCGTCGAGGAGGTCTGCACGCTCCAGGGTTCGCCGTCCAGGCCGGTCACCACCCCGCCGGCGGCCCGCACGATGGCGACGCCGGCGGCGTGATCCCACACCTTGCCCCCGAAACTGACTGCTGCACCCACGATCCCGGCAGCCACATACGCCATGTCGATACCGGTGGATCCGTGCATCCGCAGCTTGGAACACACCCGGCTGAGTTCCTCCAGTACAGCCACCCGGTAGCGACCGGGGAAGCGCCCGCCCCAGTCGGCGTTGAAGGTGCCGAAGGTGACGATGGAATCGGCCAGACCCACCCGGGTCAGGGACGGATGTTCGACGCCGTTGACATACAACGGCCCACCGCTGACGGCGGTGTAGCGCTGCCCGGTGAACGGCAGCCAGGTCAGCCCGGCCACCGGTTGGCCGTTGTGCAGCAGGCCCAGCAGCATCGCGGCCATCGGGGAGCCTGCGGCGTAGTTGAAGGTCCCATCGATCGGGTCGAGGACCCACACCAGTTCGCCGTCCAGATCAGCCCCGCCGAACTCCTCGCCGTGCACCCCGATTCCGGTGGCTGCTTCCAGTTCGGCGACCACCTGACGTTCGATGGCCAGGTCCACCTCGGTGGCGAAGTCGTTGCCCTTCTTCTGTACCGCGGAGTCGGCCCGATGCCCGGCGATGAACGGCGCCACGGCACGGTCCAGGATGGTCGCGGCGTCAGCGACCAGCACCTCCAGGTCGGGCACGTTAACGGTTCACCGCGTCCTTCATCGCTGCGAGCGCCTCGGGCAGCGTGAAACGACCGGCGTAGAGGGCTTTTCCGACGATGGCTCCCTCGACGCCGCTGTCGGTGAGCGTTGCGATGGCGCGCAGGTCGTCCAGGCTGGACACTCCGCCGGAGGCGATCACCGGGGCGTCGGTGCATTCGGCGACACCTTCGAGGAGTTCCAGGTTCGGCCCGGTGAGGGTGCCGTCCTTGGTGACATCAGTGACCACGAAGCGCGAACACCCTTCATCGTCAAGGCGTTCCAGTACCTGCCAGAGGTCACCGCCGTCGGTCTCCCAGCCTCGGCCACGCAATCGATGCTCACCGTCGACGATCTGCACGTCCAGACCGACGGCGACCTTGTCGCCGAACTCGGCGATCGCCCGCGCGCACCAGAGCGGGTTCTCCAGCGCGGCCGTGCCGATGTTGACCCGCTCGCATCCGGTGGCCAGCGCCGCGCGCAGCGACGCATCGTCGCGGATACCACCGGACAGTTCGACTTTGACATCCAGCGTCCGCACCACCTCGGCCAGCAATTGCGCGTTGCTGCCGCGGCCGAACGCCGCGTCAAGGTCCACCAGATGGATCCATTCCGCGCCGTCGCGCTGCCAGGTCAGCGCCGCCTCCAACGCTGAGCCGTACTCGGTTTCACTACCGGCCTTGCCCTGGACCAGTCGCACGGCCCGACCCTCGACGACGTCGACCGCCGGCAGCAAGATCAGTTCTGTCCTGTCGGTGTTCATAGAAGTCCCTCAACCCAATTCGTCAGCAACGCCGCACCGGCGTCGCCGCTCTTCTCCGGATGAAACTGCGTCGCCGACAGCGGTCCGTCTTCGACCGCCGCCAGGAACCGCACGTGATGGGTGGCCCAGGTCAGCAGCGCATCAGGTGCGCCCTGCCAACTCTGCGCGGCGTAGGAGTGCACGAAGTAGAACCGGGTGTCGGCGTCCAGCCCGCGAAACAGCCGACTGCCCGGCGCCGCCTCGACGACGTTCCACCCCATGTGTGGGATGACCGGGGCGTCCAGGCGGGTCACCGACCCCGGCCACTGCCCGCACCCGCGGCTGTCAACCCCGAACTCCACTCCTTGATCGAACAGGATCTGCATACCGACACACACTCCGAGTACGGGCCCGCCCGCCGCCACCCGATCGGCGATGATCTCGTCGCCGCCGATGCCCCGCAGCCCGGTCATGCAGGCCTCGAACGCACCAACCCCGGGAACCACCAGCCCGTCCGCGGCCAGCGCGGCGGAGCGGTCGGCGGTCACGGTGACCTGCGCCCCGACCCTCTCCAACGCACGCTGGGCCGAGCGGAGATTGCCGGAGCCGTAATCCAGGATCACGACAGAAGCTGTCACAGAACGCCTTTGGTGGACGGCACGCCCACGGTACGGGGATCTGGCTCGACGGCCTGCCGCAGCGCCCGGGCGACTGCCTTGTACTGCGCCTCGGTGATGTGGTGCGGATCGCGGCCGTAAAGGACGCGCACATGCAGGGCGATGCGGGCATTGGCGGCCAGCGATTCGAAGACGTGCCGGTTGATCACGGTGTGGTACGGCACGCCGGAACCGGCGATGGTGAAGTCCACCAGGTACTCCGGTTCGCCGGTGTGCACGAAATACGGACGCCCGGAAACGTCGACGGCCGCATGGGCCAGCGTCTCGTCCATGGGAATGAAGGCGTCGCCGAACCGGCGGATGCCCTTCTTGTCGCCGAGTGCCTGCCCCAGGGCGGTGCCGAGCACGATGGCGGTGTCCTCGACGGTGTGGTGGCCCTCGATCTCCACATCACCACGCGCGGTGACGGTCAAGTCGAAACTGGCGTGGGTCCCCAGCGCGGTGAGCATGTGGTCGAAGAACGGCACCCCGGTGTCGATGGCGACCTTGCCGGTGCCATCCAGGTCGAGGTCCACGACGATGTCGGATTCTTTGGTCTTGCGTTCTACCCGGGCGCGGCGGGCTGCCGGCGGGCAGGAGCGAAGCGAGTCGGGAGTCGTATTGGTTGTCGTCACGGTGCTCCTAGTGGCTGGGACAGCTCGATTGGCGCCAGCTGCCGGCTGACGGTCAAGAAGGCGTCATTCTCGGCCGGTAGGCCGATGGTTACGCGCAGATAGCCGGGAATGCCGACGTCGCGGATCAGTACACCGTCGGCCAGGTAGTGCTCCCAGGCCTTGGCGCCATCGGTGAACAGACCGAACAGGACGAAGTTCGCGTCGCTGGGAACCACTCGGAAACCCATGTCCCGCAACGACGCACTGACCCGGTCGCGTTCAGCGGCCAGCGCGGCCACGCTGGCCAGCGTCTCGTCGGCGTGGCGCAAGGCGGCACGAGCGGCGGCTTGGGTGAGCGCTGAGAGGTGGTAGGGCAGCCTCACCAGCAGCACGGCCTCGATCACTGCTGGGGCAGCGACCAGGTAACCCAGTCGGCCGCCGGCGAAGGCGAACGCCTTACTCATGGTGCGGCTGACGATCAGCCGGGCCGGGTACTGCTCGAGCAGCGCGATGGCACTGGGCTGGCTGGAGAACTCCCCGTAAGCCTCGTCGACGATGAGCACCCCGCTCGTCATCGCCTCCAGCAGGTGGCGCAAATCGATCAGTGAAATGCTCTGTCCAGTAGGGTTATTCGGGCTTGTCACGAAGACGACATCGGGCTGCTCGCGGCGGATTGCGCCAATCGCCGCCTCAACGTCGAGACTGAAGTCGGCCGCGCGGACCGCCTCGATCCATCGGGTCTGGGTGCCGTCGGAGATGATCGGGTGCATCGAATAGGACGGCACGAATCCGATCGCGCTGCGCCCCGGGCCGCCGAAGGCCTGGAGTAATTGCTGCAGGATTTCGTTGGATCCGTTGGCCGCCCAGACGTTCTCGGCAGCTATACCGATTCCGGTACGCGCGGTGAGATATTCGGCGATGTCGCTGCGCAGTGCGACGGCATCCCGGTCGGGGTAGCGGTGCAACTGTGCGGCCGCCTCCCGAACCGCCTCAGCGGTGTCATCGACCAGCGCACGACTGGGCGGGTACGGATTCTCGTTGGTGTTCAACCGCACCGGGACCTGCAGTTGCGGTGCACCATAGGCGGATTTGCCGCGCAGGTTATCCCGCAACGGCAGATCGTCGAGACCTACCTGCTGACCTAATGTCACCTCTCGAACCTCCGGCGCACCGCTTCGCCGTGCGCGGGCAGATCCTCCGCCTTTGCCAGGGTGATCACGTAGCCGGACACGTCCTTCAGTGCCGCCTCGGTGTAGTCCACGACGTGAATTCCGCGCAGGAAGGTCTGTACCGACAAGCCACTGGAGTGCCTGGCGCACCCGGCGGTAGGCAGCACATGGTTGGAGCCGGCGCAGTAGTCGCCCAGGCTCACCGGCGACCATGGACCAACGAAAACCGCTCCTGCGGAACGGATTCGGGACGCGACCTCAGCGGCGTCGGCGGTCTGGATCTCCAGGTGCTCGGCGGCGTAGGCGTTGACCACCCGAACCCCGGTGTTGATGTCGTCGACCAGCACGATCGCCGACTGCGGACCGCCCAGTGCCTCGGTCACCCGCTTGCGATGGACCGTGGTCTGCAACTGCGACGACAACTCGGACTCGGTGGCTTCAGCCAGTTCGAGACTGTCGGTGACCAGCACACTGGCCGCCATCACGTCGTGCTCGGCCTGGCTGATCAGGTCGGCCGCCACGTGCACCGGGTCGGCCGTGTGATCGGCCAGAATGGCGATCTCGGTGGGGCCGGCTTCGGAGTCGATGCCGACCTGCGAGCGGCATATCCGTTTGGCCGCAGTGACGTAGATGTTTCCGGGGCCGGTGATCATGTCCACCGGCGCTAGATCTGCCCCATCGGTGTCAACCCCGCCGTAGGCGAGCAACGCCACCGCCTGCGCACCGCCGACCGCCCACACCTCTTCGACGCCGAGCATCCTGGCGGCGGCCAGAATGGTCGGGTGTGGCAGCCCGCCGAAGTCGGCCTGAGGCGGACTGGCCACCACCAGCGATTCGACGCCGGCGGCCTGGGCGGGTACCACGTTCATCACCACGCTGGACGGGTAGACCGCGGTGCCGCCGGGAACGTAAAGACCGACCCGTTCCACCGGCACCCAGCGCTCAGTGACCGAGGCGCCGGGCGCCAGCAGCGTGGTGGTGTCCTTGCGGCGCTGCTCTGCGTGCACCGTGCGGGTGCGCTCGATAGCGACGTCCAACGCGGCTCGCACGTCCGGGTCCAACCGGTTCAGCGCAGCGTCGAGTTCTGCCTGTGGAACCCGCACCGTCGCTGGACGGACCCCGTCGAACTTCGCGCCGTACTCCAGCGCCGCGGGCGCCCCACGTTCGGCGATGTCCGCCACGATCGGCCGCACCGTGGGGACCACCGCGTCGACGTCCACCCCGCCGCGGGGCAGGGCAGCACGCAACTGCGCGGCGGTCATCGCGCGGCCGCGCAGGTCGATGCGGGAGATCGGGGGGGAGATCGGGATGCTCATCGCCCGTCATTGTCCCTGATCGGGGTAGGGATAGAAAAATCAATTACCCATCTGTGGCCACATCGAGTCTGGCCCCAGATCATGTTTGCGCGGCGACACGGCGCGATGACCGCAAAGTCGATGACGACTCCGGCTCGCCGACGAGGACAATGGGGTGATGCGCGCGCAGGATCACCCCAACAACGCCCCCGGCGTTCCGATGAGATTCCCGCCCTGGTTCGAGAACTTTCAGATCAAGTACATCAATCCGGTGGCCGTACCGATCGCCCGATTCACCCCGGGCATCACTGTGATCACACATCGCGGCCGCAAGTCCGGGCGGCGCCTCGAGACCGCCGTCTCGGCCTACCGCAAGGGCCACACCGTGGCCATCATGCTGGGCCACGGCAAAACCAACTGGGTCAAGAACATCCTGGCGGCCGGCGAGGCCGACATCCGGCTTCGTGGACGCGACGTGCACCTGATCAACCCGCGCATCGTGGAGGCGGGCAGCGACAACCCGTCACTGCCGCTGATGGCCCGG
>CAXNJA010000032.1:0-23147 GCA_964202555.1 Mycobacterium sp. | reverse complement strand
GCTGCTCTAGCGATGCGGGGGGCGGCCGGTGAAGCGGCGCCCACGTTCGCTCTGGCCGACGCGCTCGGCTATTCCGGCGTCGAAACGCACCGCGAATCGCCCCGTGGCAGCACCTATGCTCCGCAACCCGACGGCTATCCCGACTTCGCCCCCACCATCAGCCTGCGCGACGTCACCTTCACCTACCCCTCATCGGAGGGGCCGGCTCTGGGTGGGGTCAGTGTGGACATATCTGCCGGCCATTCACTGGCCCTCGTCGGCCCGAGCGGCGCCGGCAAATCCACCCTTGCCGACGTGATCCTCGGGGTCCTGACGCCCCAGGAGGGGAACGTGACGGTCGGCGGGCTGCCGCCCGGCGAGGCGGTGCGGCGCTGGCCGGGAGGTATCGGCTACGTACCCCAGGACGTCACGCTGTCCAACGACTCCCTGCGCGCGAACGTGGCGCTGGGCATCCCCGGGGAGTTCGTCGACGAGGATGCGGTGTGGGACGCGCTTCGAATGGCACATCTCGACGATTTCGTCCGGGCACTGCCCGAGGGACTCGACACCCAAATCGGTGAACGCGGGCTTCGGCTGAGCGGGGGCCAGCGGCAACGACTCGGCATTGCGCGGGCACTGTTCAGCCGACCACGACTACTCGTTCTCGACGAGGCGACCAGCGCGCTGGATGCCGAGACCGAGCGGGCGATCACCGCGATGCTCGACGAATTAGGCGATACCGTCACGACCGTGGTTGTGGCTCACCGGCTTTCGACGGTACGGCACTGCGACCTGGTCGCTTACCTCGAAGATGGTCGAATCCTGGCCGCCGGAACCTTCACCGACGTACGCGCCCTCGTTCCCGCATTGGAGCGCCAAGCGACCCTGATGGGGTTGCACACCCCGATCTAGGTCACGGCCTGGGCCCACTCGACGGTTCGGCGCAACCCCTCATCGAAGTCGACCCCTGGACGGTAATCCAACAGGTTTTCCGCCCTACCGATATCGGCCTGCGAATGCCGGACGTCACCCACTCGGGAGGGCTGGTAAACCGGTTCCGGCAACGGACCCAAGATGTCACTCAGTGTGGTCCACGCTTGATTCAGGGATGTCCGTACTCCGGTCGCGACGTTGATGACCTCTCCTGCGACACCGACCGCATCCATGCACCGGAGCACACCATCGACGACGTTGTCGATGAAGGTGAAGTCGCGGGTCTGCTCGCCATCGCCGTAGATAGTTGCCGCCCGACCCGCAAGCGCAGCCTTGATGAACAGGGACAGAACGCCCGAGTAGGGCGATGAGGGACTTTGGCGGGGGCCGAACACATTGAAGTAGCGGATCGACACCGTCTCCAGACCGTAGAGACGGTGGAACAGCCGGCAATAGTCCTCTCCGACCTGCTTATGCAATGCGTACGGCGATTGCAGATTGCTGGGCATGCCCTCGACCTTGGGCAGGATGGGATCGTCGCCGTACACGGCCGAGGAAGCCGCAAACACGACCCGTCGCACTCCGAAGTCGCGAGACGCCATCAAGACGTTGAACGTCGCATTGATGTTCGCGTCGTGTGAGACTCGCGGTTCGGAAATCGACAGTGGTACCGACGCGATCGCGGCTTGGTGGAATACGAACTCACAACCCTCTACTGCCGCACCGGCGGTAGCCGGGTCGGTGAGGTCGCCCCGCACGAACTCGGCACCCGCCGGGACGTTCTGGATCATCCCGGTCGACAGATCGTCGACAATCCGGACGTTGTGTCCGCGGTCAAGCAATGCCGCCGACAGATGCGAGCCGATGAAACCGGCGCCGCCCGTCACCAAACAAGTTGCCACCGGGCAACCCTAGGACATGGTCCGTCGGCTGCCCGTACGAGCCGGACCGGGCTCCGATCCCGCGGCTCGGCGTGACGTCTCTCACACATCCGCCGGAAGGTGGCTAGCATCGAGACCAGCGACCACTACGCCCCCTGGGGAGGCCACCATGTCCAGAGCCACCGAACTGGCCGAATTACACCACCTTATTGGCAACCTGCGGCGGTGCGTGACCTCGCTGCAGCACCGGTACGGCGACACCCCGGCCATGCGGCGGGTAGTCATCGACACCGAGCGAATCGTCGGTGACCTGGAACTTCTCGAACTCGACGCCGGCGAACTCGAGCATGCGCCGCATGCCGTACCCAGCCACGGCGAGAAGATCCAAGTGCCTGACACCCCGTATGACCGGGAGATGTGGCGCGACATCGACGACGAGGGTGTCGGCGGCCACTTCCGCCGGTAGCCCAATTTCCGCTGGAAGCGAAGATCTGGGTAGTCTTCGGAGCAGTTGACTCGAGAGGGATCACTGCAGATGAGCGCACCCACCGCCGACCGGCGTGCCACCGGCGTTTTCTCACCCGGACGGGCCCAGATCCCGCAAAAGACTCTTCGCACCGACAATTGGCTCAAGTCGCCCATCCTGACCAACCTGGGCTTCGCTGCGTTCATCGTTTACGCGACGTTCCGGGCGTTCCAACGGGACCACTTCTTCGTTGAGAAGTACCACTATCTGACGCCGTTCTACTCGCCGTGTCTGAGCGTGAAATGTGGTGCGGCCAGCGAATTCTGGCCGCAGATCCTGCCCGCCACTGGCCCGCTGTCGCTGCTACCGTACGCGCTGCTGTCGCTGCCGTTCCTGCTGCTGTTCCGGCTGACCTGCTACTACTACCGCGGCGCCTACTACCGCTCGGTGTGGCAGTCCCCGACCGCCTGCGCGGTCGCCGAACCGCACGCCACCTACACCGGCGAGACCCGCTTCCCGCTGATTCTGCAGAACCTGCACCGCTACTTCTTCTACATCGCCGCCCTGATCTCGGTGATCAACACCTGGGACGCGATCCAGGCCATGCATTCGCCGTCCGGCTTCGGCTTCGGACTGGGCAACATCATCCTGTGGGTCAACGTCATCATGCTGTGGGCCTACACCGTGTCCTGCCACTCCTGCCGGCACATCATGGGCGGCCGCCTCAAGCACTTCTCCAAGCACCCGGTGCGCTACCGGCTGTGGACCGAGATCTCCAAACTGAACGTCCACCACAAGAAGTTCGCGTGGATCACCATCGGCACCCTGATGTTCACCGACTTCTACATCATGCTGGTCGCCAGCGGCACGATCTCTGACCTGAGATTCATCGGCTGACGAAGACGGCGGCCTGGCAAGACGGCCGCTGACAAGAACAACGAACCAACAACCTAAGCGAGGACACACATGGTTGAGGTCGAGCGGCATTCCTACGACGTGGTCGTGATCGGCGCCGGAGGCTCCGGCCTGCGCGCAGTCATCGAGGCCCGTCAGCGCGGCCTGAAGGTGGCGGTCGTGAGCAAGTCACTGTTCGGCAAGGCCCACACGGTGATGGCCGAGGGTGGCTGCGCGGCTGCGATGGGCAACGCCAACCCCAAGGACAACTGGCAGGTGCACTTCGCCGACACCATGCGTGGCGGGAAGTTCCTCAACAACTGGCGGATGGCCGAACTGCACGCCCAGGAAGCACCCGAACGGGTGTGGGAGCTGGAGACCTACGGCGCGCTGTTCGACCGGACCAAGGACGGCCGGATCAGCCAGCGCAACTTCGGCGGCCACACCTACCCGCGGCTCGCCCACGTCGGCGACCGCACCGGCCTGGAGATCATCCGCACCCTGCAGCAGAAGATCGTCTCGCTGCAGCAGGAGGACAAAGCCGAACTCGGCGACTACGAAGCCCGAATCAAGATCTTCCACGAGTGCGCGATCACCGAACTCATCAAGGACGGCGACCGCATCGCGGGTGCTTTCGGCTACTGGCGCGAGACCGGCAAGTTCATCGTCTTCGAAACCCCAGCCGTGGTGCTGGCAACCGGAGGTATCGGCAAGTCGTTCAAGGTGTCCTCGAACTCCTGGGAGTACACCGGCGACGGCCACGCCCTGGCGATGCGCGCGGGCGCCGGGCTGATCAACATGGAGTTCATCCAGTTCCACCCCACCGGAATGGTCTGGCCGCTGTCGGTCAAGGGGATCCTGGTGACGGAGGGCGTGCGTGGTGACGGCGGAGTGCTGAAGAACTCCGAAGGTAAGCGCTTCATGTTCAACTACATCCCGTCGGTCTTCAAAGGGCAGTACGCCGAGACCGAAGAAGAGGCCGACCAGTGGCTGGCCGAACAATCGGGATCAGCCGACGGCACGGCACGCCGCACTCCCGACCTGCTTCCGCGTGATGAGGTGGCCCGCGCCATCAACACCGAGGTGAAGGCCGGCCGCGGCAGCCCACACGGCGGCGTCTATCTCGATATCGCCACCCGGATGACGCCCGAGGAGATCAAGCGCCGCCTGCCGTCGATGTACCACCAGTTCTTGGAACTGGCCGAGGTCGACATCACCAAGGACGAGATGGAGGTCGGACCGACCTGTCATTACGTGATGGGCGGTATCGAGGTCGACCCGGACACCGGCGCCGCGGCCACCCTGGGACTGTTCGCCGCGGGCGAGTGCTCCGGCGGGATGCACGGTTCCAACCGGCTCGGCGGCAACTCGCTGTCGGACCTTCTGGTGTTCGGCCGCCGCGCAGGCCTGGGTGCCGCGGACTACGTCCGGGCGCTGAAGGGCCGTCCGCAGGTCTCTGAGGCAGCCGTGGAGGAGGCTGCCACGATCGCGCTGACGCCGTTCGACGGTCCGCAGGGCCGGGCCAAGCCGGAGAACCCTTATACCCTGCACGCCGAACTGCAGCAGACGATGAACGACATGGTCGGCATCATCCGCACCGGTGAGGAGATGCAGCAAGCCCTGGACAAGATCGAGGAGTTCAAGGTCCGCTTCCGCAACATCGAGTCCGACGGCCGTCGCGAGTTCAACCCCGGCTGGCACCTGGCCATGGACATGCGCAACATGTTGCTGGTCAGCGAGTGCGTGGCCAAGTCCGGTCTGGCTCGCACCGAAAGCCGCGGCGGGCACACCCGCGACGACTTCCCGCAGATGGACAACCACTGGCGCCGCGCACTGGTGGTCTGCCGCTCCGCCGGCGACGACCCGGTGATGCCCGAGATCACCGCCACTCGCGAAGAACAGGCGCCGATGCGCGAGGACCTGCTGGAACTGTTTGAACTCGAGGAACTCGGCAAGTACTTCACCGACGAGGAACTGGCCCGGCATCCGGGACGGAAGGGCTAGAGATGAGCTATCAGGCGACCCTTAAGGTCTGGCGCGGCGACGTCGAAGGCGGCGGCCTGCAGGACTACAACGTGCCGGTCAACGAGGGCGAGGTTGTCCTCGACGTCATCCATCGGCTGCAAGCCGAGCAGGCGCCGGACCTCGCGGTGCGGTGGAACTGCAAAGCCGGCAAGTGCGGCTCGTGCTCGGCGGAGATCAACGGCCGCCCGAGGTTGTTGTGCATGACCCGGATGTCGACGTTCGATCAGGCCGACACGATCACCATCACCCCGCTGCGCACCTTCCCGGTGATCCGCGACCTGGTGACCGACGTGTCGTTCAACTACGAGAAGGCCCGGGAAATACCGGCTTTCGCGCCGCCGAAGGAACTGCAACCGGGTGAGTACCGGATGGCACAGATCGATGTCGAGCGCTCCCAGGAGTTCCGTAAGTGCATCGAGTGCTTCCTGTGCAACAACGTCTGCCACACCATTCGGGACCACGAGGAGAACAAGAAGTCCTTCGCCGGTCCGCGGTACCTGATGCGCATCGCCGAGTTGGACATGCATCCGCTGGACACCATGGACCGCCAGCACCAGGCGCAGGACGAGCACGGCCTGGGCTTCTGCAACATCAACAAGTGCTGCACCGAGGTGTGCCCCGAACACATCAAGATCACCGACAACGCGCTCATCCCGATGAAGGAGCGTGTCGCCGACCGCAAGTACGACCCGGTCGTCTGGCTCGGCAACAAGCTGTTCCGCAGAGATAAGTGATCTTTCCCGCCGAGCGTGCGTAAACCGCACGCCCAGAGTGGCGTGCCGAGGTACCGACACGCACGCTCGCGCGAGGGGCTACCTACTAGCACGCTCGCGCGAGGGGCTACCTACTAGCACGCTCGCGCGGGGGGCTACCTACTGGCCCAGTCGGCGAAACCCGCTGCGGTGGAACACGATCGGTTCCACCTCGCGGTGAACGGTGATATCCAGCACGCGCAGAATCACGATGCTGTGATCCCCGGCCGGCACTTCCTGCTCTACCGCGCTCTCCAGCCAGACGCTGGTGCCCTCGACGAATACGGCACCCGCCTCTGAGGACACCGTCTCCAGTCCGGCGAAGCGGTCGCCCGTCTTAGCCGCCAGGGTGCGCGCCGCCGTGTCGTGCGCCTGGCCAAGCACACTGATGCCCAGTGCGGGCACGCTCTTCAGCTTGGGCCAGGTCTCGGACGTGGTCTGCACGCAGAACGACACCAGTGGCGGGTCAAGCGAGACCGGGACGAAGGTGCTGGCCGCCAGTCCGGCCCGCACACCGTCGACTTCCGCGGCGATCGCGATGACACCAGACGGGAAATGACCGAACGCCTCGCGCAGTGCGGCGGGCGTGAGTTCCGATCGCGGGTTGCCCATAGATTTGTATCTTCACACGTTGAGTAGCCTGACGGCATGCGAGAAGCGTCAATCCTGTCCGTGCTGCGTGAACGCGCTGATCTGACACCGAGTGAGCTCGCCTTCACGTTCACCGACTATGACCGGGATTGGGAGGGTGTCGCCGAAAGCCTGACCTGGGCGCAGCTGTACCGGCGCACGCTGAATGTGGCTCACGAGGTCGGCAAGCACGGTTCACCGGGTGACCGGGCACTGATCGTCGCCCCGCAGGGCCTGGACTTCATCGTGGGGTTCCTGGGCGCCATGCAGGCCGGCTTCATCGCGGTACCCCTGGCGGTCCCGGTCCCCGGTTCCCACGACGAGCGACTCGGCGCCGTGGTGACCGACACCTCGCCGACGGTGGTGCTGACCACCAGCGGGGTGTTCGACATCGCCGCACAGTACGTCGACGACGGTGCGGCTGTGATCGCCGCGATCGCCGTGGACACAATGGATCTCGACGTCGACCAGCAGGTGAGCACCACCATCCCCGACGGCCCGGATATCGCCTACCTGCAGTACACATCGGGGTCAACACGGCTGCCCGCCGGGGTGATGATCTCGCACCGCAATCTGACCGCGAATTTCGAGCAGCTGATGCCCGACTACATGTCACGGCACGGCGGTGTGCTGCCACCGGGCGCCAAGCTGGTTTCGTGGCTGCCGTTCTACCACGATATGGGCCTCATGCTCGGGATCGCGGCGCCGATCCTCGACGGCTGCGGAGCCGACCTGATGAGCCCGCTGGGTTTCCTGGCCCGGCCGTCGCGGTGGGTGCAGGCGATGTCCCGGAATGGCAAGGCATTCTCGGCGGCGCCCAACTTCGCCTTCGACCTCACCGCGCGGCGCACTCCTGACGCCGAAATGGACGGCCTCGAGCTCACTGGCCTGCTGGGAATCATCAACGGCGCGGAGCGCATTCACCCGTCGACCCTGGTCCGGTTCAACGAGCGCTTCGGGCCAGTCGGCTTTCGGCCCGAGATGGTGCTGCCCTCCTACGGGCTGGCCGAGGCGACCGTCTACGTCGCCAGTGGCAGTAACGGGCATGCACCCGAAGTGGTCGACTTCGACGCCGACCAACTGACCGTGGGCACCGCCGTACGCAAACCCGGCGGGGCGCCGTTGCTCCGCTACGGACTGCCGACGTCCCCGCGGGTGTTGATCGTCGACCCCGACACCCATCAGCCGTGCCCGGACGGCACCGTCGGCGAGATCTGGACCCACGGCGAGAACGTCGCCGGCGGGTACTGGCGCAAGCCGGAGCAGACAGGGTCGGCGTTCGGCGCAACGCTGGTGGATCCGCCCGGCGACGCCCCGGCGACGAACTGGCTGCGCACCGGAGACCGCGGCTTCGTCTCCGAGGCAGAACTCTTCATCGTCGGCCGGATCAAGGACATGCTCATCGTTCGCGGGCGCAACCACTACTCCGAGGACATCGAAGCGACGGTGCAGAAAATCACCCGTGGCCGGGTGGCGGCCATCGCGGTCGCCGACGACAACGCGGCCTCTGACGAGCAGACCGAGAAGCTCGTGACGATCGTCGAACTCAAGGACGCCGACGACACCGCGGCTCTCTCGGTGGTGAAAGACAATGTGATTGCGGCGATTTCACGTGCGCACGGTCTACAGGTGGCCGATATCGTTCTGGTGGAACCCGGGTCGATCCCGACCACCACCAGTGGCAAGATCCGCCGATCCGCCTGCGCGCAGCAGCACCGGCAGGGGCGGTTCGTACGGCTTGATGCCTAGCTCACGCCGCTGATGTGGATCGCCCTGCTGGTGATGGCCGTCGCGGTCAGTCTGGAGCCGTTTCGCCTCGGGATGACGGTGGTGATGCTGAAACGTCCACGGCCCGTGCTGCAGTTGGCCGCATTCTTATCCGGCGGTTTCCTGATGGGCCTGTCCGTGGGTGCGGTGGTGCTGTTCGCGGTCCGATCCCGGCTACCGCAGTCCGCCCACTTCACTCTGCCCAAGGTGCAGATCGCCATCGGAGTGGCAGCCCTACTGGGCGCGGCGATCGTGGCGGTAACCAAGGGACGCACCCGTACCCCGCCGGCCTGGCTGACCCGGTTACTGGGCGGTCAGTCGCTGTGGGTTGCCGGCGGCGCCGGACTTGGCATCGCGCTACCGTCCGTCGACTACCTGGCGGCGTTGGCCATCATCGCAGCCGCCGGTGTCACCCCGGCCACCGAGTTCTCGGCCCTGGTGATGTTCAACGTGGTGGCTTTCGCTCTGGTGGAGATCCCACTGCTGGCCTATCTGGTGGCACCCGAGCGCACCAGTGCGACCATGACCCGGTTGCACCTGTGGATTCGAACCCGGCCCAGGCACGGGGTCGCCGCGATCTTGGCGGTGGTGGGTGCCGTCCTGGTGACGGTCGGCCTGCTCGGACTGTGAGGGTCAGCCGCCCGACCCGGCGACGGTGTCCAGCAGTGCGAGCATCTGCGAGATCGGGTCGGCGCCCACTCCCTCACCGACGGTCGCCTCGGTGGCCGGAGCGGTGACCTCAGCGGGGTCATAGCCGTTCACCGGATCCACGGTGATCGGAGCGGTCGCAGGGTCGTCGTTGCGGGAGTACCCGGCGTCGACCATCGGCTGCAGTATCGCGTCCAGTCGGTTCAACGTGCCCTCGTCCACACCGAGATATTTCAGCGGCATCACCAACGGAAGGTGCTGCTGGGGAATCATCAGTGACGTCATCTTGCCGCCCCGGGAGTTCACGGTGGTCCGGATGTTGCGGGCCGGGACGTTACTCGGGCTTGTGAATGCCACGGCAGTGTGACCGGTGGCCAGACCGGCGATCGAGTTGATCACCGACATCCAATTGTCCGGCCGGTCCGGCCAGTCAGCGATGCTGTCGTAGGGGGAGACGAACGAGTACGTGTCGTACTGACTCTCCACCGGGGCCGGGATGGCGAACTCCATGGAGGGGACCACGGCCCCCACCGCGAAGTTCTGCCTGAGGAACCCGTCGCCGAAGGCGTGCTGACCGATCGGATCCCCGAAGACCGCGAACGTCAACTGATCCGGCGGCGGAGCGTTGGGATCCGCGGCTAAGCGTGCCTGCACGGCATTGACGACCATCGCGCCCTCCGACAGCCCCAGGACCGTCCCGGAGCCGTCTCGGTTGACCGTCTGGATGACGTTCTCTGCGCCCTCGACCACTGACTCGCCAATGGTCGGACCATCCAGTCCGACATCGGCATTCCGCCTGTCCCACTCGCCGATTCCCGGGAAAAGCTGCTCGAGGGTTCGGCCCTGAATCTGGCCGGCGGGGTAGTCGATCTTCTGACGCTGCAAACCCGGGAACCATTGCGCGCCGGTCATGCGGATGTACTCGTCGTAGGGAATGCCCCGTACGTGGGCTCCACCCAGGCCGTATCCGCGCGGGGGCGTGCCCTCCAACGTGGTCGCGGTGCCCCCTGAATTGACCTCGGCGCTGACCTGGGTGTCGACCTGGGTGTCGACCTGGGCGGGCTCTTCGGCGTGGGCGACCCCGGCCACCGGACCCGTGCCGACGCCGACAGCCGCCAGCGCGGTGATGGCAACGAGTAGCTTCCTCATGCCGTACCGCTCCCGTGCGAGGTCACTCGTGACGGCCACCAGTTCGCCTTTCCGAAGAGGGTAGCCAGGGCGGGCACCAGGACCGTTCGCACCAGGAAGGTGTCCAACAAGATTCCAGCGCCTATGACAAAGCCACCCTGGACCACGGTACCAATGCTGGAGAACAACAGGCCCCACATGGAGGCGGCGAAGATCACCCCCGCCGCCGTGATGACACCCCCGGTCGACGACAACGTCCGAATGATGCCGTACCGGGTGCCGTGCGGGGACTCGTCGCGCAATCGCGACGCGAAGAGCAGGTTGTAGTCGGCCCCCACCGCGACCAGCACCACAAACGCCAGTGGCGGGACCGTCCAATGCAGCTGCTGATTGAAGAAGTGCTCGAAGGTGAGCACGCCGATGCCGATGGCGGCAAAGTACGAAATCACCACGGATCCAACCAGATACAGCGGTGCGACGATGGCACGCAAGAGCACCATCAGGGTCAGTAGCACGACGATGACGGTGGCGATCACGATGAACCGGATGTCGGCGCGGTAGTAGTCCCGGGTGTCGCGCAGCGCAACGGGATAGCCGCCCATCGAGATCGTCGCGTTCGCCAGGCTGGTGTTCGGCGCCGCCGCCCGCGCGGTCTCCAGAATGACGTTGACCTGATCCATCGCCTCGGGACTGAACGGGTCGAGTCCGGTGAACACCAGGTAGCGCGCGGACCGCCCGTCGGGCGAGATGAACGCCTTGGACGCCGCCTTGAAATCATCCATCTCGAGCACCTCGGGCGGAATGTTGAACCCGGCCATCGCCGGCCCCACGGCTGAATTCCGCATGGACAGAAGGAATGCGGCCGCTTGGTCCAGACCACTGCGCATGACATCGATCTGCTCGACGACCTGATCCACCCCGGCCGACACTTCCCGGCTGCCACTGGCGGCACGATCAGCCTGATCCCGAAAGTCGTTCAAAGTGGTCTGCGCACCTTCGGGGGTATCCAGACCCATCTCCCGCATGACCGTGGTCAGGGTGGCCAGGGCATCCCTGAGCTGGGTCAGCGTCGCGCTGAGGGACTTCCCGTCCTGCATATCCGACAGCTGCCCGGCCAGGTCGTTGATCCGGTCGATCGTCCCGGCGTTACGGGCGTCCACCAGGCTCTGGAAATGACCGCGGGTTTCGGCACAGGAGGGATTGAGATCGCAGACCACGTTGCCGTGCAGCGCCGCCAACACCGGCCCAACCCAGCCGAGCGTGTTCCGCGCGGCTGAATAGGTGATGCCCATGGAATTGCCGAGTTCATTGATGGCGTTGACCAGCTTCGCAGCGACCTCGACGTTTTTGACCAGTTTGTCGCCGCTGTATTCGAGTTTCAGCGCGGAGAAGGCGTCGACCATGCCGCCGATACTGGTTGCGAGTTCTCCGACCTGTCCCCGCACGTCGCCGAGTCCCAGCGCCAACGTGTTGGCCCCGTCGGACAGCCGGCCGAGGTCGTCCATGTTGCCGGAAATCGCCGATGAACCGTCGCTGAGCCGATCACCGACGAGACCGGCCTGATAGGTGGCGCGGAATTCCTCCGGCACGGTTCCCAGCGGCCGGGTCATGCCGTTGACTCGCTCGATGTCGGGCAGTTGGCTGATTCGTTCCGCCATTTGTTCCATGTCGGCGAGGGCCTGCGGTGTGCGCAGGCTGCGCGGTGACCGGATCAGAACGTAGGAGGGAACGAACTGGTTGAGCTTGAAATGACTTTCCAGTGCGGTGTACCCGATCGAACTCGGCGCCGACGCAGCGACCGACTTGCGGTCGTCGTAGTTGAATCGGGCGAACCCCGCCGCCCCGGCCAGGAGAACCAGAATCAGCGCGCTGGCGGTCAGGTACGCCCCGGGACGGCGCACGATACGGATACCCGATCGGCGCCATGCCCGGGCGGTCAGTTCACGCCGCGGATTGATCCATCCGCGGCGCCCCACGAGGGTCAGAATGGCCGGCAGCAGCGTCACTGAAGCCAGAAACGCGACGCCGACCCCGATCGCGCAGGCCACACCGACGGTGGAGAAGACCCCCATCCGGGCGAAACTGATCGCAAGAAATGTAAGTCCGATGGTTGCAGCCGATGCGGTGATCACCTTGCCCACCGAGGTCAACGCGTGCCGAACCGCGTCGTCGGAAGCGTCACCGCGCCGTACGTAATCGTGATACCGGCTGATCAGGAAAACGGCGTAATCCGTTCCAGCCCCGGCGATCATCGCACTGAGCAAGATCATGGCCTGGTTGGAGACACCAAGTCCGGTGAGTTCGGAGAACCCGGCGACCGCCGACTGCGCGATCACGAGCGAAGTCCCGATCCCGATCAATGGCAGCAACATGGCGACCGGGTTGCGATACACCACCAGCAGAACCAGCAACACCATCACGGCGATCGCGATCTCGATGGGCAGCCGATCGCGTTCTCCGGCGACGGTGAGATCGGCGACGGTGGCCGCCGGCCCGGCCAGGTGCACGTCTAACGCGCTTGCTGCCGTGGTCTCCCGGACGATCTCGGACACCCGGTTGAAGGCCGCATACGCCTCAGGTGTTCCCAGCGCACCGGTCAGGCCCACCGGCAGTACCCAGGCCTTGTTGTCCTTACTGGTCATGAACTCACGCAACGACGGTGTTCCGATGAAGTCCTGCACCATCACGACGTCGCGCTGATCCCGGCTCAGCGCTTCGACCAGTTTCCGGTAGGTGGCCTCGTCAGCGGAATCAAGTTCGCGTTCGTCGGTCAGCACAACGAGCAGAAGGTTGTCGTTGCCGGCCTCCTGAAAGGCATCCTCCATCTGCCGGGCCGCCACGTTGGACGGAGCGTCGCCGGGCAGCATGGCCAGCGGATGCTTCTGGGCCATGTCATTGAGGTTGGGCAGGGAGAGCGGCAACGCAACGGCCAGCGCCACCCAGAACGCGATGACCAACAACGGCCACCGCACCACGAAGTCGGCTAGCCGCCGCATAACAATCCCGGTGCCGGCCTACCCACCGCGCCCCCAATTACCGGTGGCGGCGACCTGCCCACACACCGACCGCATCGCCGCTATGTACCGGCCCACCGACTTCCGGGCGATCGGGTTGTCGGGAAACAGCAGCTGCATCGAGGTACCGCGCTCGTGCCGGAATATGTAAATCGTGAGCTGGTAGGAGTACCGCCCGTCGGAGTACATCCCGATGTTGTTGGAGTAGCCCATTTGCGACGCCGCGATGACGGAGTTCAGCGGGGCAGCGCCGCCGTGGAGGAAATTCGACACCGGGAAGTTCGGGCGGGGCCGCTCCAGCCACGGAGCCAGTTCCAGAACCCGGTAGTACGGAACCCTGGACAGGTTCAGCCCGGAATCGAATGAATCCTGCGCCGCCCAGGCAGCTTCGGCGAACGAGGTGGCGGCGATCGGAACGGTGATCGGGACCAGGCCGGTGAACCAGCCCTGGGTCGTGAAACTGTCGGATGTCCTGCGGGTATCCCTGGGCGTGAGTCCGTAGTACGTCGCCGCACCGGTGAATTCATGTTCCACTTGGGCCTGGCAGGCGAAAAGGCCTCCGACGAAGCGGGTCCCAGCCGCCGCGCAGGCCGCTTCAAATCCCGCAGTCTGTTCGGCGTCCATAATCTCCTCGCCGACCATTTCAGCGACGCACGGTTCCAGCGGATTGCCGAGTGGAAGCGGAAACTCGGGCAGCGTGCCGTTGTTGTTCTCAGCAAACTCGATCCAGGTCCGGACCTCCGGGGAATCGACCGTCAGGTTCGACGTGGATTCACGCTCTTGGAGGCAGAAGTCGTCGAAACTCCCCGCTTCCGGCAAGGGCAGGGGCTGACCGGTTTCCCTCAGCGAGGTGTACAGACCGTGGGCCTCGAGCATGGTGATTCCAATTAGTGCCGCGTCCCCGTGAACATGATCAATGCAGGCGTAGAAATCAAAGTGATCGGCGCTTTGCACAATACCGAAAGAAAAGCAGCCCCATTCCATCGGATTGGGCACTTCCAGGATATGTTTGCGCGCAACTTCGGCGGTCACCTCACCCTGATTGATCGGCTCCAATTCGACGTCGGCGGAATCGGCGATTTTGTGCCTGACAACGCTACCGTCGTCGAGATATTCGAACCAGCTTCGGTAGGTATCGTGGCGGCGAAGAAAGCTGTTGATGGCTTCGTTCATCGCGGGGACATCGCACTGACCGGGCACCTCGCAGGTCGCGATGATCTGCCGCGAATAGTCGAGCCCGGCCGCGTTTTGTTCGTAAATTCCGCGAATATGTTGCGCCTGCATAAAACTCACCGGTACCGGACTCACCGGCGCTTGCCGAGCCTTGTGCACGGCCGCCGAAGTCGGATGCCATGAGGTCAAGGTTCCCGGCGTCGGCGTCCAGTCATTTATGGTGCTGAACGCAATAGCCCCGATGCGCAGCATTTCCCTCCCGACTCTCGCTGAACTGCGGGCCGCGGGCCACAGCACCGGAGGCGAGGCCACGGGCTGCGGCGGCGGCGGACAGCTAACCGGCTGCCACCTTACGCCAGCAACACACATGCGATACTGTCCGCCGAAGGCAAACCAGCCCTGGCTGGGCCGCGGCGGACGCGGCCGTTCAGACGTCATCCCAGGCTATGACGCGGTCTTCTGCACGACATCACACTTCAGCGGCCGAGGCGGGGAGCATATTCGCATGGCACACACCGAACATCCGACGGGGCGAGCCCCTCGCTTCGCGATCATCGGATACGCCGCGCGTCTTCCCGGCGCCGCGGACGCCGACCAGTACTGGGATGTGCTGCACAACGGTCGCGACGCGGTATCGGAGGTTCCGCCGGACCGCTGGGAGGCCGACGAGTTCTTCGATCCCGACCCCGCCGCGCCAGGCAAGGTGGTCACTCGCCGGGCCGGCTTCGTCGATGACGTGACCGGTTTCGACGCGCCGTTCTTCGGGGTGTCGGCGCGGGAGGCCAAGTTGATGGATCCCCAGCACCGGTTGCTGCTGGAGACAGCGTGGCGTGCCGTCGAGCATTCCGGAACCGCACCGACCGCGTTGGCGAGCACCAGGACCGGCGTCTTCATCGGGTTATCGACCCACGACTACCTGGCCATGGCGTCGGATGCGTTGGATTACCCCGATATCGAGGCCTATTTGGCGATCGGTACCTCCGGTGCGGCCGGGGCGGGGCGGATCAGTTACCGGCTCGGACTGCAGGGCCCCGCGGTCACTGTCGACACCGCCTGCAGTTCCTCGCTGGTGGCGATTCATCAGGCATGCCAGGCGCTGCGGCTCGGTGAATGCGACCTGGCGCTGGCCGGCGGCGCCAACGCCATTCTCAGCCCGGCCACCATGATCACCTTCTCCCAGTCGCGGATGCTGGCGGCCGACGGCCGCTGCAAGACGTTCGACGCGGCGGCCGACGGCTACGTTCGCGGCGAGGGCTGCGGTGTCATCGCGATCAAGCGCCTCGAGGACGCGATCCGGGACGGCGATCACATCCGCGCGGTGATCCGGGGCAGCGCCGTGAACCAGGACGGTGCATCGGGCGGCCTGACGGTGCCCAACGGCGTCGCCCAACAGCGGGTCATCGCCGAAGCGCTGGAATGCGCGGGCCTTTCTCCTCGCGACATCGACTATCTGGAGGCGCACGGGACCGGGACATCGTTGGGTGATCCCATCGAGGTCCAGGCCGCGGCCGCCGCTCTGGGCAAGGAGAGGGACCCCGGCGAGCCACTGCTCATCGGCTCGGCGAAGACGAATATCGGACACCTCGAAGCCGCCGCGGGGGTTGCCGGCGTTCTGAAGGTCGTCCTGTCGCTGGAGCATTCCGAACTGCCCAAGCACCTGAATTTCCGCAACCCTTCCCCGCACATCCCCTGGGATCGAATCCCGGTGCGCGTGGTGGACGAGGCCCTCGCCTGGGAACGCGGCGATCGGCCCCGGATTGCCGGGGTCAGTTCGTTCGGGTTCTCCGGCACCAACGCCCACGTGATCATTGAGGAGGCGCCCCAGGCACCGGTCGCCACCATGCCGGCTGAACAGCCCGACGACCGCCGGTTCATGCTGCTGCCGCTGTCCGCGCGCACACCGGCGGCCCTGGCCACGACCGCGCACAACTATCGCAACTGGCTCAGCGATCACCCCGAGGCCACGCTCGCCGACGTCTGCCTGACCGCCGGCACCGCCCGGGCCCACCTCGAGCACCGCGCCGCCCTGATGGTCAATTCGGTGGAATCCGCGCGCGATCTGCTGGCTGCGCTTGCTGACGACCGGCCGGCGCCGGGGCTGGTCCGCGGGGATTCCGCGGACAAGCCCAAGACGGCGTGGCTGTTCCCGGGGCAGGGCAGTCAGTACCTCGGCATGGCCAAGGAACTGTTCGACTGCGAACCGGTGTTCGCCGAGACCATGACCCGTTGCGCGGAGGCGGTTGCCGACGTCCTCGATAAACCGCTGCTGGACGTTGTTTTCGGGACCGGTTCCGATGACAGCCCGGCCGGCGCGGAGACGCTGCAGCAGACTCGATACGCCCAGCCCGCGATCTTCGCCGTGGAAATGGGTCTGGCCAGGCTCTGGCAGTCGTGGGGTTTCGAGCCGGACGTGGTCCTGGGCCACAGCGTCGGGCAGTACGCGGCGGCCTGCGTCGCCGGTGTCGTCAGCCTGGAGGACGGTGCACGCCTGCTGGCCGAGCGGGGCCGGCTGTTCGGCGACTTGCCGGCGGGCGGGCGGATGTCGGCGATCTTCGCCGAGCCCGACCGGGTCGAGCGCCTCACCGACGAGTTCCCCCGCCTGTCGGTGGCGGCCTACAACGGCGCAAACACCGTCCTATCGGGTCCCGGTTCGGATCTGGAGCAGGCGGTTGCCCGACTGACGGCCGACGGTGTCCGCTGCGAGTGGCTCGATACCAGCCATGCCTTCCATTCGGCGCTGCTGGACCCCGCACTCGACGAGTTCGAGGCCTACGCCAACGGCTTCGAATTCGGTTCGCCGCAAAGGATTCTGGTCTGCAATCGGACCGGTTCGGCACTGGGGAGAAATGCCAAACTGGATGGCGCCTATTGGCGCCGCCATTCCCGCCAGCCGGTCGAGTTCGCCAAGGGTGTGGCGACGCTGGCAGAGCTTGGCTGCGCGTTGCTGCTCGAGGTCGGCCCGCAGCCGGTGCTCACGGCTGCAGCCCTGCGGGCCTGGCCGGACGACGCGACAGCACCCAAGGCGATAGCGTCGCTGCGCCGCACCGTCGCAGACCACCGCCAGATCACCGAAGCCCTCGCCGGCGCCTACGTCGCCGGACACCTACCCGACTTCAGTGCCCTGGCTCAGCAGTCGGCACACAAGGTGAACCTGCCGCCCTACCCCTTCGAGCACCGCCAGTACTGGTTCAGCGACAACCAAGGCAAGCCCGTCGGCTCCCCGAACCGGAGCACAGCCACCCGCACCGGGGCCGTCGAACTCCTCGAGGACGGCCGGATCGATGAACTCGCGGCACTGCTCGACGGCACCAGCGTCGATGGTGCAACAGCCGGAGTGCTCAGAAAGCTTGCTGCGCAACATAATCAGCAGCGCAGCACACAGTCTCTCGTCGATGCCCGATATGAGATTCGGTGGGAGAAGCTCACCGGCGCCGCACCCGCGGCGGCAGGTGACTTCACCTGGCTGCTCATCGGTGATGACGCCGAGGCGGCGCCGTTGGCCGATTCACTCACCGCAGCCGGTCACCGGGCCCGCGTCCTGGCCTTGCCCGCATCCGACGCCGACGAGGAACGCCTGGCCGCCGAACTGCGCACCGCCGCAGCGGACGGCGCAGCCCTGCGGATCCTGCATGTCTGCGCCTTGGAGTCGGACTCAGCGTCGATGCGATCGCTGCTGCGGATGCAACACAATGTCCTTGGCGGGACCCAACGGCTGTTCCGCGCCGCCGCAGCCGCTGAACTGCGCGCCCCCATCTGGGTGATCACCCGCGGTGCGCAACGCGTCATCGAGTCCGACACCGTGTCGCCTGAGCAGAGCAGCTTGTGGGGATTCTGCCGCGCTGCCGCCCTGGAGTATCCGCAGGTGTGGGGCGGCCTGGTCGACCTGGCAAGCAGCGGTGCCGAAAACTGGCCGCAACTGATCGCACAGGTTGCCGCGGCGTCGCCCGGCGAGGATCAGATCGCGCTGCGCGGGTCCGAAACGCACGTCCCCCGGTTGGTCCGGCGGATCGGGCAGCCCAAGCCACAGCAGCTGCACTTGCGTTCCGATGCAACGTATCTGGTGACCGGTGGCCTGGGGTCGATCGGACTGGAGATCGCCGGATATCTCGCTGCGCACGGAGCGCGCCAACTGGTACTGACCAGCAGGCGCGCACCTGATGATGCCGCGCAGAGCCGCATCGACGCCCTCGGCGAGAAGTACGGCTGTGAGGTCCGGGTCATCTCGGCCGACGTCGCCGACCCGCATGATGTCGCTCGCGTGATGGCAGACATCCGGACCGATCTTCCGCCGCTGGCCGGGATCGTCCATGCCGCGGGTGAGAACGGAACCACGCCGCTGAGCTCACTAAACAGCGACGAAGTTGATCGGGTCTTCGCCGGGAAGGTTTGGGGCGCTTGGTATCTCAGTGAAGCTGCTGCCGGCCTGCCGCTGGACTTCTTCCTGTCGACCTCGTCGATTTCCTCAGTGTGGGGCAGTTTCGGCCAGAGCGCTTACAGTGCGGCCAACGCCTTCCTGGACGGATTGACCTGGCGCATGCGCGAACAGGGCGTCCCGGCCGTCAGCGTCAACTTCGGGCCCTGGTCGGCCGGCATGGCCGATCAGAACGCCCGCACCCAACTGGAACTGCGCGGGGTTGGGACCCTCTCCCCCGCAGACGCTCTGGCCGGGATGGCCGACGCCCTGGTGACGGCAGGCTCTGACGGTCCACCGCAGGCGGTGGTGGCGCGGATCGATTGGACTCGTTTCCTGCCGATTTATCTGCAGGCCGGTCGGCGGGCACTGCTCTCCGAGGTCGCCCGGGAAGTACCGGAATCGGTTCCCGCAGCAGGAATCTCCGGAAGTACGCCCCTGGTTGATCAGCTCACCGCAGCGCCTGTGCAGCAGCGCAGGAAGATCGCGCTGCACTACCTGCGCGATGCTGTCGCCGAGGTGACCCGCGTCGACGCGTCGGAGATCCGCGACGAGGCCGGATTCTTCGACCTCGGCATGGACTCGCTGATGGCCATCGAACTGCGCCGCAGACTGGAGCAGGGCGTGGGCAAGGAACTGCCCGCGACGCTGGCAATGGATTACCCGCGGCTGTCAGACGTCGCGGACTACCTCCTCGGCGACGTGTTGAACCTCAATGAGCGGACCGGCGAGCGGATCGGGGTGCAGCACACGTCGCTGGCGACCTCGGCGACCGACGAGCCGATCGCCATCATCGCGGTGGCCTGCCGATTCCCCGGCGCTCCCGATCCGGACGCTTATTGGGAGGTTCTCGCCGGCGGAGTGGATGCGATCCGCGAAATTCCCGAGGACCGCTTCGACGTCGACGAGTTCTACGACCCCGATCAGCAGACGCCGGGCAAGATCTACACCCGCAGCGGCGGCTATCTCGACAGCGTCGACGGATTCGATCCGGAGTTCTTCGGGATCTCCCCGCGTGAGGCGGTCTGGATCGACCCGCAGCAGCGCTTGATGCTCGAAGTCACCTGGGAGGCATTGGAAAGAGCCGGCTACGCCCCCGCCTCGCTGCGCGGCAGCCGCACCGGCGTCTTCGTCGGGGTGGCAGCCAACGAATATGCGCACCTGCTCTCAGGCAACTCCATCGAGAACCTCGAGGGCCATTTCATCACCGGCAACGCACTCAACGCCATCGCCGGTCGGGTGTCCTTCACCCTCGGCCTCGAGGGTCCTGCGGTTGCCGTGGACACCGCGTGCAGTTCCTCGCTGGTCGCTGTGCACCAGGCCACCCAGGCGCTGCACTCCGGCGACTGCGACATGGCCCTGGCCGGTGGGGTCAACGTGTTGTTGAGCCCGGCGTCCATCGTCGCGGCTTCCCGTGCCCGGATGCTGGCCCCCGACGGCCGCTGCAAAACCTTCGACGCCGCTGCAGACGGCTACTCCCGCGGTGAGGGTTGCGGGGTTCTGGTGCTCAAACGACTCAGCGATGCGCAACGCGACGGCGACCACGTCCTTGCGGTGATCCGCAGCAGCGCGGTCAACCAGGACGGCGCCTCCAGTGGCTTGACGGTGCCCAATGGCGGCGCCCAACAACGACTCATCGCCGCCGCGCTGAACCGGGCAGGCCTGCGCGGCGAGGATGTCGATTACCTTGAAGCGCACGGCACCGGAACCCCATTGGGCGACCCGATCGAGGTCCAGGCCGCTGCGGCGGTCTACGGCGCCGGCCGCGACCCGAACCGGCCGCTGCTGATGGGAACGGCCAAGACCAACATCGGGCACCTGGAGTCCGCCGCCGGTGCCGCCGGACTGATCAAGGTCGTGCTCTCGCTGCAGCATGACCTGCTCCCGCAGACTCTGCACTTCCGCAATCCCTCACCGCACATCCCGTGGGATTCACTACCGGTGCAGGTGGTGGAGAAGCCGACACCGTGGTACGCCAACGGCCGCATCCGGCGGGCCGGTGTCAGTTCGTTCGGATTCACCGGCACCAACGCCCACGTGCTGATCGAGGAGGCGCCCCAGCCGTCGACGGCAGAGCCGACGGTCGACCAGGTGCCCGACGACGGTGCCGCACCCGAGACCCCGCGCGAACCGTGGGCCGTGCTGCCGCTGTCGGCGCGGTCCCCGCAGGGGCTGACGGCGTTGGCGCAGCGCTACTCCGCATGGCTGGAAACGCACCCCGGGGTGTCGATCTCCGACGTGTGTTTCACCGCCGGGGCCGGTCGTTCCCACTTCGAGCATCGGGCGGCCGTGGTCGCGAACTCGGCGCACGAGGCCCGCATGCTGCTCGATGATCTGGTGGCCAATCGGCAGCGTCCCGGCGTGCTGCGTGGCGAATGCGCCGACCCGCCGGCCACTGCATGGTTCTTCCCCGGGCAGGGATGCCAGTACCCGGGGATGGCGCGCGAGTTATTCGACACCGAACCGATATTCGCCGACACAGTCCGGCAGTGCGCGTCGGCGGTGGACCCGATGCTGCCCCGTCCGCTGCTGGATGTGCTGCTGTCCACCGACCGCGAAGCTGCCGAAACCCTGCGGCACACCTCATTTGCCCAGCCGGCGATCTTCGCCGTCGAAATGGGGCTGGCCCGGTTATGGCAGTCCTGGGGCATCGAGCCGGACGTGGTGTTGGGCCACAGTGTGGGCCAGTACGCGGCGGCATGCGTGGCGGGAGTGTTCAGCCTCCAGGACGGTGCACGCCTGATCGCCGAACGCGGTCGACTGTTCGGCAGCCTTCCCGCCGGCGGCCGGATGGTGGCAGTGTTCGCCGACCCCGACTACGTGGTGCGGGCCGCAGAACAGTTCCCGCGGGTTTCGGTCGGCGCCTACAACGGGCGCAACACCGTACTGTCGGGGCCCGGCGAGGATCTGGAACAGATCGTCGCCGCCTGCAGCCAGGACGGCGCCCGCTGCACCTGGCTGGAGACGAGTCACGCTTTCCATTCGGAGTTGCTCGATCCGGTTCTCGATGAATTCGAATCCTTCGCAGAGCAATTCGACTACGCCGCCCCGACCCTGCCGCTGGTCTGCAACCGCACCGGAGCGGTACTGACGGCGGATTCACCGATCAACGCGCAGTATTGGCGGCGGCACTCCCGTCAGCCCGTGCAGTTCACCGAGAGCGTCGCAACCGTTGCGGGGCTGGGGTGCTCGGTGCTGATGGAGATCGGTCCGCAGCCGATCCTCACTGCGGCCGCCCTGTCGATTTGGCCTGAGTCCGCGGCCACACCCACCACGATCGTGTCACTGCGCAAGGGGGCCAACGCACAACGCCAGACCACCGAGGCCCTGGCGGCGACGTATATCTGCGGTCACCGGCCAGACTTCTCGACCAGGCAGCACACACCGGGCCGCAGGCTTGAACTGCCGACCTATCCGTTCCAGCGCCGCCGCTACTGGCCCAAGGCCTCGGCGATGATGAGTGGGGACACCGGGTTTGCGACGTCCGGAATCCTCGGCAGCGCCAAGGATCTCGCCTCCGGCGACACCGTGTACAGCTCCGTACTGTCAGTCAAGACGCAGCCCTGGCTGGCCCACCACGTCATCTACGGCACAGTGGTGGTCCCGGGGGCCACCTACGCAACAATGGCGTTAGCCGCGGTGGGGGCACCGGCGCGGGTCAAAGAGGTCTTCTTCTACGAGCCGATCATCCTGCCCGAGAAGGCTTCCCGCGAGGTCCAGCTCACCCTGCGGTCCCTCGAGGCCGGTGGCGGCTGGAAGTTCCAGGTGCACAGCCGGCCCTACGGCGTCCGGGAGGCCGAGTGGTCCCTGAACGCCGACGGCAGCGTCCTCACGGGTCCGGATGCCGAAGCCGCGACAGCGGACGGCCCGGCCCCGGTCGACGAAGCCATCGAAAAGTTGAGCCGCACCAGCCCCCAGCAGTTGTTCGAGACGTTCAACGACATGGAATTGGCCTGGGGCCCAACCTGGTCGACATCTCTGAAGTCGTTGTGGGTCGGCTCGGGGGACTTCGCCGGCGAGGCGATCGGGGATGTCTCGGTGGGCGAGGAACTCGCCGAGCACCTCGGCAGTGAGCCGATCCACCCGGTGCTGCTGGATCTGTGCACCGGCGTGGCCTTTCCGGCGTTTCCCGCTCTGCTCGCCGTCGAACACGGAGTGTCGGATCTGTTCCTGCCGCTGCGCTACGGGCAGGTCGAGATTCGCGAACGGATGCCGCGGCGGTTCTACTGCCGGGCCCGCTGGCATACCAGCGGCGTCGACGGCGAGACACAGGTCTTCGATATCGACTTCCTGGATCGCGACGGCCACCGACTGGGCGGCATCTCCGAATTCACCGTGAAGCGAGCCCCCAGAGAGGCGCTGATGCGGGGCCTCGGTGGCGATGCCACCCGACTGCTCTACACCCTGGGTTGGCATGAAGCCGCCGCACCGGCAACCGAGGACTCC
>CAXNJA010000031.1:0-23294 GCA_964202555.1 Mycobacterium sp. | reverse complement strand
GGTCTCCCAGGACCGCGGCTCGGTCCAGCACTGTTGCTCCCGCAACGCCTCCACGGTCTTGGACAGCTGGGTGACCGTGGCGACGTAGATGACCAAAACACCGCCGGGAATCAGCACCCGCGCGACGGCGTCGAGGACGTCCCACGGCGCGAGCATGTCCAGCATCACCCGGTCCATCGTGGCCTCGGGTAGCTCAGTCTCTGCGAGGTCGCCGATCACCAGTTCCCAGGTGTCCGGTCGCTGCCCGAAGAAGGTGTCGACGTTGCGTCGGGCGTGCTCGGCGTGATCGTCGCGCAACTCGTAGGAGATCACCCTGCCCTGCGGACCGACCGCCCGCAGCAGCGAGCAGGTCAGCGCACCCGAACCGGCGCCGGCCTCGAGCACCTGGGCGCCGGGGAAGACGTCGCCCTCGTGGATGATCTGGGCGGCATCCTTGGGGTAGATCACCTGAGCCCCGCGTGGCATCGACATGACGTAGTCGATGAGCAGTGGACGCAACACCAGGAAAGCGTCGCCGTTGGTGGCCTTGGCCACGCTGCCTTCCGGAGAGCCGATCACACTGTCGTGGGCGACGATCCCGCGGTGGGTGTGGAACTCGCCACCGGCCTTGAGGATCATCGTGTAGTGGCGACCTTTGGCGTCGGTCAGCTGCACCCGGTCGCCCACGGCGAACGGACCTGTCCTGCGCGGGGCGCCGCCGGAATCGCTCTCGTCGCTGACGCTCATCGGACGGGAGGCTGCTCGGTCACAACCGGTCAGCCTGCCACACGGCGCAGCGGGCGCGGCGCTAGGCGCCGTTGCACACTCCGGACGATCGGATCACGTCGCCGTAGACCTTCATCGCCGCGGTGTTGGCGTTGATCACCCCCGACGGCGTCTGCCGGGCGATCTTGTCGCTGATCTGCGTCAGCTGAAACCACAAGTGGTAGAACGAATCGCCGTTATACAGCGGCGAATACTGGCTCTGGTCAGGGTAATTGGTGATGTAAAGGGTATGCACCCGCGGATCCAGGAAGCCCGCGGACTGGTCAAGGTTGGCCCGGACGACGTCGCCGGCGCCCTGCACATTCGACCAGACGTCGAAGCTGTCACGCAGGGCGCGCTGGAAGCCGAACGCCTGGGCGCTCAACGTGTCGTACTGGGCGTTGAACCACTGGCAGGCGTCGCGTTCGGCGACCACCATCTGTGGCGTTACGCGGCTCTGCCAGAGGTTGTACGGATGGACTGAGTAGTTCGGCGACCAGTTCGACTGGTAGGGCATGAAGACCGGCAGCGACGCCACCTCGTCGTCGGCATGGGCGGGTCCGGCGGTAGCCAGTGCCACTGCGGCGCATCCCACCGCGACCCCGACGCGACTCAGGGCATTTCCCAAGTCAGCAAACACCTCTCAGAGCACCCCGGTGAGCGCCGCCACCGCAATGCCGCCGGCCGCGGCGACCACGTCTTCGGCGAGGGCGATCGGTCGGTCCCGACCACCGTTGGCCGCCACCAGGCGGGTGCGGACCTGGTAGCCGCCGATGGTTCCGATCACCGCGCCGATCAATCCCGCCCCGAGGCTGCCCCAGCGATAGCCCCACGCGGTGCCGAGCACCGCCGCCGCGAAAGCGCCGGTGGCCAGCCGTACCAGGAACTGCGCCGCCGATTTCCGGCTGGGCATGGTGGGCATTTTGTCGCTGACCAGCTCAGCTACCGCCAGCAACGTCAGCACCGCGACGGTGATCCAGTGCCCCATCCAGGACGCCCAGGTTCCGTCGAGGTCGATCCAGTGCAGCATCGCCGCCCAGGCCACCACCGCCGGGGCGGTGAAGGCGCGCAAACCGGCGACCACACCGATCAGTAGAGCCAGCAACAAGACGAGCGCATGCGTCACGGCGTCCTCCTTGGTAGATCACGGGACGCTAGCACGGCACCGTGGGGTCGCCGCGTCTCAGAAGCGACAGAAACGTACGTCCGACGCCAGGATGGCCTTGGCGCCGATGCCGGCCAACTCATCCATGATGGCGTTGACGTCGCGGCGCGGCACCAGGGCCCGCACCGCCACCCACTCCGGGTCGGCCAGTGGCGCGATGGTCGGGGACTCCAGGCCGGGCGTGATCGCGGTGGCACGTTCGAGCACAGCGCGCGGGCAGTCGTAGTCCAGCATCAGATACTGCTGGCCGAACACCACCCCCTGCACCCGGGCAGCCAACTGGTCGCGGGCGGCGTCCCGGGTGCCGTCCCCCGTCGCGGCACCGTCTCTCTCGATGAGGACCGCCTCGGAGTCGCACAGCGGCTCTCCGAAGGCGGCCAGATTGTGCATGGCCAGTGTCCGTCCGGACCCGACGACGTCGGCGATGGCGTCGGCCACGCCGAGTTGCACAGAGATCTCCACCGCTCCGTCAAGCCGGATGACGGTTGCCGCGATCCCTTTGCCGGCCAGATCCTTGCGGACCAGATTGGGGTAGGCGGTGGCGATCCGCTGTCCGGCCAGATCGGCCACGGTCCAGGACCGCCCGGCCGGTGCGGCGTAGCGGAAACTGGACGAGCCGAAGCCCAGCGCCAGTCGTTCGCGAACCGGGGCCTCCGACTCGGCGGCCAGATCGCGACCGGTGATGCCCAGGTCCAGATCCCCGGAACCGACGTAGATGGCGATGTCCTTGGGGCGCAGGAAGAAGAACTCGACGCCGTTGGCCGGGTCGATGACGGTGAGGTCCTTGGGATCGGTGCGCCGCCGATAGCCTGCTTCGGAGAGGATCTCGGCGGCGGACTCGGACAGCGCCCCTTTATTGGGGACGGCGACACGCAGCATCGGCCGACCCCTCAGAGCTTCCGGTAGACGTCGTCGAGTTGCAGGCCGCGGGCGATCATCAACACCTGGGTCCAGTACAGCAATTGGCTGATCTCCTCGGCGAGGGCTTCATCGGACTCGTGCTCGGCTGCCAGCCAGACTTCACCGGCTTCTTCGAGGATCTTCTTGCCCATGCCATGGACGCCGGCGTCCAGTGCGGCCACCGTGGCGCTGCCCGGCGGTCGGGTGCGGGCACGTTCGCCCAGTTCGGCGAACAGCTCCTCGAAGGTCTTCACGGGCTGGGATTGTCCCACGTCGCGCGCGCCCACGTCACGGCGGTTCAGGCCCGCGATCAGGCCCGCGCCGCCTTGTTGTCCGCAAGTTCGCCCTGCATGTCCTCCAACGCCATGCCCTTGGTCTCCCGGACCCAGGTCCAGACGAATGCGAAGGACAGCAGCGCGCACAGGGCGTAGAAGCCGTAGGCGGCGCCGAGGTGGTTACGCAACTCCGGGAAGGTGACGGTGATCAGCCAGTTGGCCGACCATTGGCCGGCTGCGGCCAGTCCCAGCGCGGCGGCGCGGATCCGATTGGGGAACATCTCGCCGAGCAGCACCCACACCACCGGGCCCCAGGACATCCCGAACGCAACCACGAACAGGTTCGCCGCGATCAGGGCGATGGGCCCCTGCGCACCGCTGAGCTGCGGGGTGCCGTCGACCTGCGGGGCCGTTCCGAAGATGACTGCCAGCGTCGCCAGGGTGATGGCCATTCCGGCCGAGCCGACCAGCAGCAGCGGTTTGCGGCCGATCTTGTCGATCAGCGCAATGGCCACCAGCGTGGTCACGATGTTGACGATGGAGGTGATGACGGTGATGACGAAGGACTGGCTCTCGTCGAATCCGACCGCCTCCCACAGCACGTTGGAGTAGTAGAAGATCACGTTGATGCCGACGAACTGCTGGAAGATCGACAGGCCCAGGCCCACCCAGACGATGCCGTAGATACCGCCGCCCGGCTTCTTCAAATCACGCAGGGACGGCTTGGTCTCGCCGGCCAGCGTGCTTTGGATCCGGTCGATGGTGATATCGAGGTTCTTCTCTCCCAACAACATCGTGAGAACCTTGCGCGCCTCCGGAATCCGATGGCGGGCAACGAGATAGCGCGGCGACTCCGGGATGGTGTAGGCCAGTGCGCCGTAGACGACAGCGGGGATCGCCATCATCAGGAACATCCATCGCCAGGCCTCCAGCCCCAGCCAGAGCTCCTTGTCGGCGCCGCCCGCGAGATGAGCCAACAGGTAGTCGATGGCCAGGGAGACGAAGATGCCGGTCACGATGGCCAATTGCTGCAGCGAGCCGAGCCTGCCGCGAATCCTCGCCGGGGAGGTCTCGGCGATGTAGGCGGGCGCGATCACCGAGGCGACGCCGACGCCGACTCCGCCGATGACGCGGAACAGCACGATCATCTCGATGTTGGCCGCCAGACCGGCGCCGAAGGCGCTGATGAAGAACAGCACCGCGGCGATCTTCATCACCGCCAGCCGGCCGATGCGGTCGGCGAGCCGGCCGGCGGTCATGGCGCCGGCCGCCGCCCCGAGCAGCGCCGAGGCGACCGCGAAACCCAGTGCGGCGTTGTTGATGTCGAAGTGCTTCTGGATGGAGGCGACCGCGCCGTTGATCACCGCGCTGTCGTAGCCGAACAGGAAACCGCCCAGCGCCGCCACCGAGGCGATGCGGACGGCCCCGCGGCCGGTGCCGAGGTCGTCGTCGTCGAATACCGACGGTGTGTCGCTGGTTGGCCCTTGACCGGCCATCTGGCGTCCTCTCCCTCAGCGTTGGCGAATCTTCAGGCAATCACGATGGCACAACGCGGCAACGCCGAACAGCTATATCGGCAACCGCTGGTGACCGGCTCGGTCGATCAAGCGCGCGTTTCGGGATCAGGTTGCAGATCCCGATAGACCCGGCGGAGTCCGTCAAGGTCGATTTCGGCCAGTGTCCGCGCGTGGCGGCGACGGGGTCCGGCCGGGACCTCGACATCATTGGGCACCACCAGCACCGGACATCCGGCACCCTCCGCCGAGGCAGCCCCGGTGACGGAATCCTCGATGGCCAGGCAGTGCGCCGGGTCCAATCCCAGCAGGGCGGCGGCCTGCCGGTAGGGATCGGGCGCCGGCTTGCCGTACGGAACCTCGTCGCCACAGACGCTGACGGTGAAATAGTGCCGCCCGATGCTGTTGAGCGCCCGTTCGGTCAGTGCGCGCCGGGTGTTGGTCACCAGCGCCATCGGCACGTCCGCCGCCGCCAGTTCTTCGAGAAGTTCCCGGGCGCCGTCGCACCATGGCAGGCCCGCATCGAACAGGTCACCGGTGATCTCGTGCAGCCAGTCGGCGACGTCTGCCATCTCCTGCGGATCCGGCGGCAGACCCAGATCGGCGAAGACGAGCTTGATCACGCTTTCGGCTGACCCGCCGACGGTGGCGCCACGCACTTCAGGCGTCATGACGCCACCGAATCGTGCGTAGAGCTCCCGCATCGACACGTCCCAAAGCTTCTCGGAGTCGACCAGGGTGCCATCCATGTCGAACAGCACGGCTTTCATGCGGCGAGAGTAACGGCCGCGCCGCGACCGCTCGTCAGTCCTCCGGGTTGTAGCCGAGGTTGGGCGCCAGCCAGCGCTCGGCTTCGGCCAGCGTCCAGCCCTTGCGCCGCGCATAGTCGGCGACCTGGTCCTGGGCCAGCCGGCCGACCACGAAGTACTGCGACTGCGGGTGCGAGAAGTACCAGCCGCTGACGGCGGCACCCGGCCACATCGCCATCGACTCGGTCAGCTCGATACCGGTCCGCGTGGTGACCTCCATCAACGAGAACAGCGTCGCCTTCTCGGTGTGCTCCGGGCACGCCGGGTAGCCGGGAGCCGGCCGGATACCCCGGTACTTCTCACTGATGAGCGCCGCGTTGTCGAGTTGCTCGTCGGGCTGGTACCCCCACAACTCCTTGCGGACCCGTTGATGCATCCGTTCGGCGAATGCCTCGGCCAGCCGGTCGGCGAGGGACTCCAGCAGGATCGCGCTGTAGTCGTCGAGGTCGTCCTTGAACTCCGCGATCTTGTGGTGGCTGCCCAGTCCAGTGGTGACGGCGAAGGCACCGACGTAGTCACGAAGGCCGGTTCCCTTGGGCGCGACGAAGTCACCCAGCGACCGGTTCGGGATGCCGTCACGGTGCTGGCCCTGCTGGCGCAGGTTGTGCAATGTGGTCAGCACCTCGGTCCGGGTCTCGTCGGTGTAGACCTCGATATCGTCGCCGACCGCGTTCGCCGGGAAGAATCCGATCACCCCGTTGGCGGTCAGCCACTTGTCCTCGATCATGGTGTCCAGCATCGTCTGGGCGTCGGCGTACAGCTTGCGGGCCGTCTCGCCGGTGGCCGGGTTGTTGAGGATGTCGGGGAACCGCCCCTTCATCTCCCAGGCGTTGAAGAACGGCTGCCAGTCGATGTACTCGCGCAACTCGGCGATGTCGTAGTCGAGAAACTCCCGCACCCCGAGGCCTACGGGGGGCACCGGCGGGGTGTAACCGTCCCACTCGATCGGCGTCCGGTTCGCCCGGGCCTTCTCCAGCGTCAGCGTCGGCCGCTCATTCTTCTGCGCATGCCGTTCACGCAGCGCCGCGTAGTCGGCCGCGGTGGCTTCCAACAGGCCGGGACGTTGCTTGTCGTCGAGCAGCGCTGCAGCGACCGGCACCGAACGGGAGGCGTCCTTGACCCACACCACCGGACCGCTGCGACGCGGCGCTATCTTCACCGCCGTATGGGCCCGCGAGGTGGTCGCGCCGCCGATCAGCAGCGGGATCTGAAGGCCCCTGCGTTCCATCTCGACGGCAACGTTGACCATCTCGTCCAACGACGGGGTGATCAAGCCGGACAGCCCGATGATGTCGGCGCCGTACTCCTCGGCGGCAGCAAGGATCTTCTCGCCGGGCACCATCACCCCGAGGTCGATCACTTCGAAGTTGTTGCACTGCAGCACAACCCCGACGATGTTCTTGCCGATATCGTGCACGTCACCTTTGACTGTGGCCATGATGATCGTGCCGTTGGTGTCCTTGCCCGTGACACCGGGCGCCAGACCATCCCCTGTCGCTGCGCTCGCCTGCGCCTTCTCCGCCTCGATATAGGGCAGCAGGTAGGCGACGGCCTTCTTCATCACCCGCGCCGACTTCACCACCTGGGGCAAAAACATCTTGCCCGCGCCGAACAAATCGCCGACGACGTTCATACCGTCCATCAGCGGGCCCTCGATCACCTCGATCGGGCGGCCGCCGGCGGCGGCGATCTCGGCCCGCAACTCCTCGGTGTCCTCGTCGACGTTTGCGTCGATGCCCTTGACCAGGGCGTGGGTGATGCGCTCCCGGACCGGCAGGCTGCGCCACTCGGCGGCGGCCGGGTCGGCCACGGATTTCTCCGAGGTGTTGAACCGTTCGGCGATCTCCAGCAGCCGCTCGGCGGCGTCTGCGCGCCGGTTCAGCACGACGTCGGTGATCCGCTCCCGCAATTCCGGGTCAATCGAGTCGTAGGGCACCAGCGCCCCGGCGTTGACGATGCCCATGTCCAGTCCGGCCTTGATGGCGTGGAACAGGAACACCGCGTGCATGGCCTCGCGGACGGGGTTGTTGCCGCGGAAGGAGAACGACACGTTGGAGATGCCGCCGGAGATGTGCACCGCGGGCAGGTTCGCCTTGATCCAGGCGCAGGCCTCGATGAAGTCGATGCCGTAGGCCGCGTGCTCCTCGATACCGGTTGCCAGCGCAAAGCAGTTCGGGTCAAAGATGATGTCCTCAGCCGGAAAGCCGACCTCGTCGGTCAGGATCCGGTAGGCCCGGCCGCAGATCTCCTTGCGCCGCTCGAGGTTGTCCGCCTGCCCCTTCTCGTCGAAGGCCATCACGACGACGGCGGCGCCGTACTTGCGGCACAGTTGGGCCTCGCGAATGAACTTCTCCGCGCCCTCCTTCAGGGAGATCGAGTTGACGATCGGCTTGCCCTGCACGTTCTTCAGGCCGGTCTCGATGACCTCGAATTTGGACGAGTCGATCATCACCGGGACTCGGCTGATGTCGGGCTCGGCCGCGATCAGCTTGGTGAACCGGTCCATCGCGGCAACGCCGTCGATCATGCCCTCGTCCATGTTGACGTCGATCACCTGGGCACCGACCTCGACCTGCTGCAGAGCCACCGACAGCGCGGTGTCGTAGTCCTCGGCCTTGATCAGGTTGCGGAACCTCGCCGAGCCGGTGATGTTGGTGCGCTCACCGATGTTGACGAACAGTGAATCGGCGGTGATGTTGAGCGGCTCCAAGCCCGAAAGCCGGGTGGCGAGCGCGATCTGGGGCACCTGGCGCGGCGGTACGCCGTCGACCGCCTTGGCGATCTCGGCGATGTGCGCAGGCCCCGTTCCACAGCAACCGCCGACCAGGTTGACCAGACCGTCGGCGGCGAACTCGGCGAGGTAGCCGGCTTGGCGCTCCGGAGACTCGTCGTACTCGCCGAAGGCATTGGGCAGGCCGGCGTTCGGGTAGCAGGAGACGAAGGTGTCCGCGATCCGCGACAGTTCGGCGATGTAGGGCCGCATCTCGGGTGCGCCCAGGGCGCAGTTGAGACCCACCGCGATCGGCTGCGCATGCCTGATCGAGTTCCAGAATGCTTCGGTGACCTGACCGGACAACGTCCGTCCGGATGCGTCGGTGATGGTGCCGGAGATGATCACCGGCCACCGGCGGCCGCGCTCCTCGAACAGGGTCTCGATGGCGAAGACCGCGGCCTTGGCGTTGAGGGTGTCGAAGATCGTTTCGACGATGAGGATGTCGGCCCCACCGTCGACCAGACCGTTGGCAGCCTCGAGGTAGGAAGCGACCAGTTGGTCGTAGGAAACGTTGCGGGCGCCGGGGTCGTTCACATCAGGAGAGATCGACGCGGTCCTCGTCGTCGGCCCGATCGCACCCGCGACGTAGCGGGGTTTCCCGGACTTCTCCCTGGTGCTGAACTCGTCACACGCCTTGCGGGCCAGTGCGGCGCCGGCGTAGTTCAGCTCGTAACCCAACTCGGCCAAGCCGTAATCGGCGAGTGAGATCGCGTTCGCGTTGAACGTGTTGGTTTCCAGGATCTCCGCGCCGGCCTCCAGGTACTCCCGGTGGATTCCCTCGATGATGTGCGACTGGGTCAGGGTGAGCAGGTCGTTGTTGCCGATCAGGTCGCTCGGCCAGTCCTTGAATCGCTCACCGCGGTAGCCGGCCTCATCCGGCCGGTCCCGCTGGATCGCCGTGCCCATCGCGCCGTCGATGACCATGATCCGCTCGCGCAGAGCGGCCTGCAGTTCATCGGTGCAGTCCGGCCGGATATTCGGCTGCAGGCGGCTGTTTTCTGGGGCACTCATCTGGCTCCTTCCTCAGCGGAAGGCGTCCTTAACTCTGCCGAGCGTGGCGGATATCGGTAAACCCGAACCCGTTGCAACGCCTCTCGACCCGCCGAAGTCTACGCCGCCGCCCCGGTCGCCGTCAGCCCCACCGCCGCGGGGCCGCTGCTATCCGGCTCATCGCAGCCAGGCAGGGCTTAGGCTGAATCCGTGACGTCGCGGGACCCGATCGGTGGCGCCGGCGGTGGCCGGAGTGGCAGCCCGGACCCCGGACTGCCCGAACTCCACAACACCGTGATCGTCGCCGCGTTCGAGGGCTGGAACGATGCCGGCGACGCAGCCAGCGACGCCTTGGAGCACCTCGACGAGATCTGGGGTGCCAGGCAGATCATCGAGATCGACGACGAGTCCTACTACGACTATCAGGTGAACCGGCCGGTGATCCGGCAGGTCGACGGCGTGACGCGGGAATTGGTCTGGCCGTCGATGCAGATCTCGCACTGCCGCCCACCCGGATGTGACCGCGACATCGTGCTGATGCACGGGGTGGAGCCCAACATGCGGTGGCGCAGTTTCTGCGCGGAGTTGCTCGCGATCGCCGACAAACTCAACGTCGACACCGTCGTGATTCTCGGGGCGCTGCTGGCCGACACCCCGCACACCCGGCCCGTCCCGGTGTCGGGGGCGGCCTACTCCCCCGAGTCGGCGAAGTTCTTCGGCCTGCAGGAGTCCCGCTACGAAGGGCCCACCGGTATCGCCGGAGTATTCCAGGACGCCTGTGTGGCCGCCGGGATCCCCGCGGTGACGTTCTGGGCTGCGGTGCCGCACTACGTCTCCCAGCCGCCGAATCCCAAGGCCACCGTGGCGTTGCTGCGCCGCCTCGAAGACGTGCTCGACATCGAGGTGCCACTGGCCGATCTGCCCGCCCAGGCCGAGGAGTGGGAACAGGCCGTCACCGAGATGACTGCCGAGGACGAAGAGATCGCCGACTACGTCGCCGGCTTGGAGGCCCGCGGGGACGCCGAGATCGACGTCAACGAGGCGATGTCCAAGGTGGACGGCGACACGCTGGCCGCCGAGTTTGAGCGCTATCTGCGACGCCGGGGGCGTTAGCGCGTTCTGGTGGCCCGTATCGGTTGCGCTAACGTGCAGTCACAAGGTCCCGGACGAATCGAGGTAGTCAGAAGTGAAACTCGCCCTCAGCGACGCCGACGCCGCCTTTCGCGACGAACTGCGGGAGTTCTTCACCACCAAGGTCCCGGCCGACATCCGGGAACGCACCCGCAACGAGAACCTGAACTACCCCGAGGACGTCGTCACCTCGATGCGGATCCTCAACGACGCCGGTCTGGCGGTACCGAACTGGCCGACCGCGTGGGGCGGCAAGGACTGGACCCCGCTGCAACAGCAGATCTGGGCCGAGGAACTGCGGATGGCCTGCGTGCCCGAACCGCTGGCCTTCAACGCGAGCATGGTGGGCCCGGTGATCGCGCAGTTCGGCTCCCAGGAACTCAAGGAGCGCTTCCTGCCCGCCACCGCCAACCTGGACATCTGGTGGTGCCAGGGCTTCTCCGAGCCGGAGGCCGGATCCGACCTGGCCAGCTTGCGCACCACCGCCATCCGGGACGGCGACCACTACGTCATCAACGGGCAGAAGACCTGGACCACACTCGGCCAGTTCGCCGACTGGATCTTCCTGCTGGCCCGCACCGACCCGAACGCTCCGAAGAAGCAGGCCGGCATCTCCTTCATCCTCGCCGAGATGAACACCCCCGGCATCACCGTGCGCCCGATCAAACTGATCGACGGCAGCTACGAGGTCAACGAGGTGTGGTTCGAGGACGTCCGGGTACCGGTGGACCAACTCGTCGGCGAAGAGAACGCCGGCTGGAGCTACGCCAAGTTCCTGCTCTCCAACGAACGCAGCGGCATCGCACGGGTGGGAACCACCAAGGTGTGGCTGACCGAGGTCAAAGAACGTGCGGCGAAGACCCCGCTGGGTAACAGCACGCTGATGGAAGACCCGCTGTTCGCCGCCCGGGTGGCCGAGGTGGAGAACGAGTTACTGGCCCTGGAGCTGACCCAGTTGCGGGTCAGCGGCGATGAGGCCAGCGGTAAGCCGAACCCGGCCTCGTCGATCCTCAAGCTGCGCGGGACCCAACTGCAGCAGGCGGTGACCGACCTGCTGGTGGAGGTGGCCGGGCCCGATTCGCTGCCGTTTGACGCCGGGGACACCGCCGACACCCCGGGCTGGGCGCAACACGCCGCCCCGCGTTATCTCAACTTCCGCAAGACCTCGATCTACGGCGGCAGCAACGAGGTGCAGCGCACCATCATCGCGTCCACGATCCTCGGACTGTGAACGCCAACGACCTGAGGGAGAGCCGGTCATGAACTTCGATCTGACCGTAGAGCAGCAGCTGCTGGCCGACACCACCCGTGACGTTCTGGCCCGCAGCTACGACAACACCGAAGCGCGTAACACGGTGATCGACACGGCGCTGGATGCCGGGCCGGGCTGGAGCCGCGAGGTGTGGGAGCAGCTGGCCGAAATCGGCATCCTCGGGCTGGGCTTGGATTCCCCCGGGGACCCCGATGCAGCCGGCCCCACCGAGGTGATGGTGGTGATGACCGAGATCGGTCGGCGGCTGGCCCCCGAGCCGGTCGCCGCCGCCGCGCTGGTCCCGGGTGCGGTGATCGCCGAGCACGGCTCCGCCGAGCAGCGCGGTCTTCTCGACGAGGTGGCCGCCGGCGGGCGGCTGCTGGCCTTCGCCCACACCGAGCCGGGCAGGCGCGGCGCAGCCGACCTGGTCACCCGGGCCACCGAGCAGGGTGGCTCGTGGACCCTGACCGGCCGGAAAAATCCGGTGCTCGCCGGGGACAGCGCCGACACGCTGCTGGTCAGCGCCGCGCTACCGACCGGCGGATCGGGGCTGTTCCTGGTGGACGCTTCAGCGGTCACCCGTCACGCCTACCGCACGTTCGACGGCCAGCGCGGAGCCGCGATCGCGCTGGATGACAGTCCCGCGCAGCCCCTCGGCGCCGGCGGGGACGCCGGCGACGCGATCGCAGCGGCAGTCGTCCGGTTCCAGTCCGCCCTGTGCGCCGAAGCCGTCGGGGCGATGGACGAATCACTGCGGCTGACAACGGATTATCTCAAGACACGCAAGCAGTTCGGGGTTCCGCTGAAGACCTTCCAGACACTGACGCAGCGGGCCGCGGATATGTACGTGTCGGTGGAGTTGGCCCGGAGCATGAGCTACTACCTGGCGATGTCGGTGGCAGACGGCCGATTCGACCCGATGGTGGCCGCCCGCGCCAAGCTGCAGATCGGCCGCTCCGGCAAGCACATCGCCGAGGAATCCATCCAACTGCACGGCGGTATCGGCGTCACCGCGGAGTATCCGATCGCGCACTACGCCGCGCGCCTGACCGCCATCGAGCAGACGTTCGGCTCGGCTGGCGATCAACTGCGCTTTCTGGTCGACCAGGTGGGCAAATACGGGACGGTCGTGCTGTAACCCAAACGGGCACGGCTAGAGTCAGCCGAGCTTGGCCACCTTGGGCACCTGCCAGTTACCGTCCAGGGCCTCGGGCTCGGGCCAGTACAGCCGCATGAAGAGCTGGAACGGTCCCGGCGGGGCCGGCAGCCAGTTCGCCTGCTTGTCCGACGCCGGGGGGCTGTTCTGAATGTCGATCGTCAGACTGCCGTCGGGATTCTTGACAAGGTCGGGCAGCATGGGTGAGTTGATCACGTAGCGGTTGATCGGGTTGTCCACCAGCTGCGACTCCGGCAGCTTGTACATGGTCACCGACCAGAAGGCGTTCACCGGCGGTAACTGGCCGTCGGCGAAGGTCAGCGTGTACTTGTTGGCTCCGGTCAGTAGGTTGCCGTCGGAATCGGTGGTCAGTACCGGATACATCGCCTCCTCGTTGGAGTTGGCGTAGATCCCGATCACCGCGCCGGCCATCCGGTACAGGTAGTTGCCGTTAAGTTGTTCCTTGGTGCCGAACAACTGCCCCGACTTCACCTCACCGGTGTCGATTTTGTCCTTCTTGAACGTGGCGAACTCCGCCCAGGCGTCAGCCATGCCGCTTGTGAAGGCGTCCTGCAACTCAGGAGTGAGCTTCTCGGAGTTGAACGTTCCGTCACCGGTCAGTCCGATGGATGCGATCCGCGCACGGACGTCGGTCTCTGTCGGCAGGGTCGGGGCGTACGGGAGTTGGAAGTCCAGCAGGTCGAAGAAACGCAGCGAGGTCTTCTGCCCCTCAGGGGTGAGCGGCGCGGGCCACTCGACCGCCGGCGCCTCCGGCGGGGTCTTCTCCTTGAGGAACTTCGACAACGGCTCAGCCTTGTAGCCGGCTTGGATCGTCGTGACGTTCTCGAGGTCATCGGGACCCAGTAGTTGGGTGCGGTAGGCCACCAGGACGAAGTCGGTGTCAGCCCTGATGACTTCTCGGATGCCCTCGGGCTTGGCGCCGGTCCAACTCGGGCCGGCCAGCAGATAAAGACCACCGTCGTTGCCGGTGGTTCGACTGCCGACATAGGCGAAGTTATGGGTGTAACCGTCGATGAACTGCAGCGAGTAGTAGCGGTCGTTGTCGATCGGCGGGACGAACAGCACGAGCGGCTCCGCACGCAGATCCGCGCCCAGCATCGAATACGGAGTGTCTGAATTCGGGCTCTGGACCGCGGTGTCGGACGGGGTGAAAACCCCTGCCACACTGTGAACCTGGTTCCACGGACCCTTGTAATCCGGGCTCGACGTGTCGATGAAATACGAGTGCTGGATTCGATAACTGTCGACCATCGGGAAGCCGTAGACGTAGGCCTCTTTGGCGATGGCACGGACCTGCTCGGCAGTGGGGGGTTCACCAGGGCCGGCGGGAACCGATGCGGCCCCGGGGTTTTGGCCCCGATCGGAGGTCGCGCAGCCGGCCAGGGCTGCGATAAGAAGGGTGACCAGGACCACGATCAGGTTCCGCATTACTCGCATGACTCTCCTCCGGGGTCCGCCCAACCTACCCGATGGGACGAATGGCTATTTGCTATCGAATACCGAGCAGAGCGTCCAGTGCGGTGGCGACAAGCGGCGGCGCCCCGGCGTCGCGGCCGCCGTACTCGAGCGCGTCGGACGCCCAGCCGTCCACGGCGGCAAGGGCTTTCGGTGTGTCCAGGTCGTCGGCGAGGTAGCGGCGGAGTCTGTTGATCAGATCCGAGGCGTCCGGGCCACCGGCCAGTGCCGTCGCGCTGCGCCAGCGCCGTAGCCGGGCGGTCGCCTCGGTGAGCACCTCGTCGGTCCAGGACCGGTCGGTGCGGTAATGCCCGGCCAGCAGTCCCAGCCGGATCGCAGCCGGGTCGATCCCTTGGCTGCGCAACGCGGATACCAGAACGAGGTTGCCGCGACTTTTGGACATCTTGTGGCCGTCCCAGCCGATCATTCCGGCGTGGACGTAGTGCCGGGCGAAGCGGCGCTGCCCGGTGGCGCACTCGGCGTGGGCGGCGGAGAACTCGTGGTGCGGAAAGATCAGGTCACTACCGCCGCCTTGGACATCGAATCCGAATCCGATGCGGCTCAATGCAATTGCCGCGCATTCGATATGCCAGCCCGGCCGTCCGGGGCCGAACGGGGAAGGCCAGCTGGGCTCACCCGGGCGGTGCGCCCGCCACAGCAAGGCGTCAAGGGGGTCGGATTTACCGGGGCGCTGCGGGTCTCCCCCGCGTTCGGCGAACAACCGCAGCATGGTGGCGCGGTCGTAGTTGGATTCGTAGCCGAACTGAATGTCGGCATCGGCGCGGAAGTACACGTCCGGATTGGCCGGGTCGTCGACGATGTAGGCCGCACCGGAGGCCAGCAGTTTCTCCACCATCTCGACGACTTCGTCGATGGCCTCGGTGGCGCCGACGTAATCCTGCGGCGGCAGCACCCGCAGTGCGGCCATGTCGTCGCGGAACAGTTGGGTTTCGCGCGTTCCCAGGTCGCGCCAGTCCACGCCGTCGCGCTCGGCCCGCTCGAAGAGTGGGTCGTCGACATCGGTGACGTTCTGCACATAGTGCACCCGGTGACCGTTGTCCAGCCACACTCGGTAGACCAGGTCGAAGGCCAGATAGGTGGCCGCATGGCCGAGGTGGGTGGCGTCGTAGGGGGTGATCCCGCAGACGTACATGGTTGCGGTGGGTCCCGGCGCCGTGGGCCGGACCTGCCGGTCGGCACTGTCATAGAGCCGAAGCTGCGGTCCACGGCCGGCCAACTCGGGGATATCGGCACACGCCCAAGACTGCATCAGCTGGCCAGCCAGATGGTGTCGAGTAAAAGGTCGGCCACCTCTGGGCGGCACATCAGGAAGTCGGGCAGATACGGATCGGGCTGGTTGTAGCGCAATGGGGAGCCATCGAGCCGGGTGGCGTGCAGGCCGGCGGCCTGCACCACACCGGCCGGGGCGGCCGAGTCCCACTCCCACTGACCCCCGGCGTGGATATAGGCGTCGGCGTCGCCGCGGACGACCGCCATCGCCTTGGCCCCCGCCGAACCGATTCGGATGAACTCGATGTCCAGGCGGTCGCGGAGCAGCCACAGCACCGCCGGAGGACGGTTCGAACTGGCGGTGATCCGGATGGGCCCCGACGGCGTGGGCGGCGGCGGCGGATTGACGGTGTCGCTGCGGTGCACCTCGTCGAGTGCCGGAAGTGCCACCGCGGCATCGGTGATGAGACCTTCGGCGCCGGCGGTGCGCTGCCACAGCGCTACGTGCACGGCCCAATCCTCCCGGCGTGGCATGGAGAACTCGCGGGTTCCGTCGAGCGGATCGATGATCCACACCCGGTCGGCATGGAGACGGGTCAGGTCGTCGTGCGCCTCCTCGGAGAGGACGGCGTCGCCGGGGCGCTCCGCGCGCAGGCGGCGCAAGATCAACTCATTGGCCCGGACATCGCCCGCGTCGCCCAGGGCAGGCGGGAAATCATGGCCCACCTCCTCGCGGACCGCCAACAGCAGCCGCCCTGCCTCCTGCGCCAGATCTGCGGCCAGTTCGGCGTCGGTGCGACTCACCCCGCCAGTATCACCGAACCGCGGGGGCGTCGACCCGGGACCCCGCCCCGACGGAAGGTAAATTCGCTGTCATGCGCACTCCGTACGCCATCGGCACCCTGTTGGCCGCCGCCCTGCTGAGCGTGGCCGGGTGCGGGTCCACACCGACGGCGGATCCGCTGATCGGCACAACCTGGCAGTTGCTGACCATCGAGTCGATGAGCGACGAGCAGCCCAGCACCACGATTGAGTCACCATCGGAGTACACGGTGACGTTCGGCGATGACGGTAAGGCAGGTTTCCGGGTGGACTGCAACCGAGGTAACTCCACCTGGACGACCGAAGCTGGATCGACGGACTCGGGCTCGCTGACCTTCGGTCCGATCGCCCTGACCAGGATGATGTGCCCGCAGCCCTCGGCCGACTCCAAGGTCGCCGCGGCGCTGGGCATGGTGCGCAGCTATCTGCTCTCCGACGGCCAACTTCATCTGTCGCTGGAAGCCGACAGCGGCATCATGCACTGGGAGCCGCTGCCGGCCGACCAGTAGCGCGCCGTGCTCTGTGGTTCACAATGGGTCAATCGAACCGACACAGATCGCATTGATTCTCGCTGCGGCAGCCGGGGCCCTTCTGGTAGCCGCCCTCGTCACCCGGGGCCGGCTGGCGCTGGTTCTGGTGGCCGCCGGGCTGTCCGTACTGCTGGCAGCGCTCACGATCGGGATGAGCGCCGACTGGCTGGTGGGTATCGACACCGCGCTGGAGAACTGGAGCGACAAACACCGCACCGACCGCCGCGGTGAGATGGCGGCGGGGATCTGGGCCACGCTCGGTTCTCCCCGCAACGCCTTGGCCGTCGCGGTGGTCTGCGGCGCGCTGCTGTCGTGGCGGATGCGCTCGCCGATCGCGGTTGTCCTGGTGACCGGGGCGGTCGGGGTCGGAGTCGCGGTCGAGGAGACTCTCAAGGCGGCGGTCTATCCGCACTCGTTCCCATCCGGCCATGTCACCGTAGCCACCACGTTGTTCGGCATGATCGCGGTGTGTCTGGCTGCCGGAGACAGTCGCCTTGCGAAGGTGTCACTGGGGATTCTGGTCGCCGAGAGCGTGTTCTTCGTCGCCGCGCTGGCGGTCTACACCGGCGCGCACACCTTTACCGACACCCTCGGCGGCATGGTTCTGGGCGCGGCGGTCCTGGCGTGGGGTGCGGCCATCCTGGACCTCGCCCGCCAAAGACGGCGGCGACCGTCCGGTCCCGCCAGACCCGTCCCGCGGCCGACCCCGGCTCCGACAGCGCTCAAAACGCCGGCCACGGCAGCGGGCGGCGGCCGCTCGGGCTGGGCATCACCGGGTCGGCCACCAATGCACGGACACGACGACATAACGCGTCCACTTCCGCGGCTGTGATGTGGCTGCGCAACCGGCTGCCCAGCTTGCGGCCGAGGCGGTTCTCCAGAGCGCGCAGCGAGTCAACGGTGTCATCATCGATGGGATCGCCAGCCCAGCCCCACAGCACGGTGCGCAGCTTGTCGTGAATGTGCAGCGAAATGCCATGGTCCACGCCGTACACCACGCCGTCCGCGCCGGGCAGGATGTGACCACCCTTGCGGTCGGCGTTGTTGACGATCACGTCGAAGACCGCCATCCGGCGTAACGCGGCGTTGTCGGCGTGCACGAGCGCCACTTCTGCCCCGGCGTAGTCGTAGGCGGTGAGCACCGACATGTAGCCGTCGGGAATCGAATCGGCCGGGCATAGGTCAACCAGCCCCGGCCCCGGCGTGTCCTCAGGCTGTTCCACCCATGCCTGCACCATTCCCAACCCGGCCGGCCCCTGCCGAATGAGGGTGCGCGGCACAACGTTCCAGCCCAGCGCATCGGAAATCAGGAACGCGCTATATTCCCGACCTGCAAGCGTGCCGTCGGGAAAATCCCACAGCGGCTGTTCGCCGGCGACCGGCTTGTAGACGCACTGTACGACGCTGTCGCCCAGTCGGGCCTCGCAGCGGAAGGTGGCGTTACTGGCCGACCGGATGCGACCCAGGACGGCCAACTCGCCGCGCTGCAACGTCTCGTGCGGCTGACCCGTCACGGCCCTGAATCGTCCCCGGCATCGTCCCCGGCATCGTCCCCGGCATCGTCCGCCGATCCATACAGCGGGTTTCGCCGATAGCCGTTGGTGCGCACGCACAGGTGCCCCTCCGGATCCAGCGGTTCGTCGCACAGCGGGCATGGCGGCCGACCGGCAGAGATGACCCGCTGCGACCGGGCGGCGAACTGCTGGGCGTCTTCCGGCGACAGGAACACCCGGACCGCATCCGGGCCCTCTTCGGCGTCATCGAGGATCACCGAGGCGTCGAACGCCGTCTCGCTGACCGCGAGTAACTCGACGACCACGCTCTGCGCCTCAGCGTCCCAGCCCAGGCCCATCGTCCCGACCCGGAACTCGGCGTCGACCGGGGTGAGCAACGGGCTGAGATCCTCTACGGCGCTTTCCGGGGGCAGCGGAGTACCGAACCGACGGTGCACCTCGGCCAGCAGCGCCCCGATCCGCTCGGCGAGCACCGCTACCTGCTGCTTCTCCAACTCCACCGACACCACCCGCTTGTCGTGCACGGCCTGCAGGTAGAACGTCCGGTTTCCGGGCTGCCCCACCGTCCCGGCAACGAACCGGTCCGGGGTCCGGAAGACATGGATTGAGCGGCTCATGGTTTCTCCAAAATACCGGCACGGCGACAGGGAAATTCGACAGCGCGGCGACCCTTCACTGGTGGGCCGATTTCAGTCGGTCGATCCGCCGACAACGGCCTCGCTGCTATCCGTTCCCTCGACCGGGCGTGCGACGGCGGTCAGGGCGGAGGCCAGTTGCGCCCCGGTGTGGTTGACGTGCAGGACGAACGGACGAAGTTCGGTGTAGCGGATCACGCTCATCGAGGCCGGATCGGCGGTGATGCGCTGGAAGCTGTCCAGGTGGGTGCCCAGCGCATCGGCCAGCACGGCCTTGATCACGTCCCCATGCGTACAGGCCACCCACAGCACATCGGCGCCGTGTTCGGCAGCGAGCCGGCGATCGTGTTCGCGCACCGCGGCCACCGCCCGGGCCTGAACCTGAGCCAGCCCCTCACCGCCGGGGAACACCGCCGCGCTGGGCTGCTGCTGAACGACTGACCACAACGGCTCTTTGACCAGTTCGGAGATTTGCCGGCCGGTCCAGTCGCCGTAGTCGACCTCGACCAACCGGTCTTCCACGACAGGACTCACCCCGAGCGCCCCGGCCAACGGGTCCAGAGTCAGCCCGCAGCGCAACAGCGGCGAGCGGACCAGCGCCTTGATCGGCAAGCCCGCCAACCGTTCGACCAGTGCGGCCGCCTGGGCGGCGCCTTTCTCGTCGAGTTCGACCCCTTCGGAGCGCCCGGCCAGGGTGTGGGCGGTGTTGGACGTCGACCGGCCGTGGCGGAGCAGGATGACGGTCACGCCGCCACCACCCCGGTGGCCAGCAGCACCATCACCGTCAACGACACGATGACCCGGTAACCGACGAACCAGTACATGGCGTGGTTGGCCAGGAACCGCAGCAGCCAGGCCACCGCCGCGTATCCGACGACGAAGGTGATCAGCACCGACACCGCCAACTGGGCACCGGTGGCGCTCATCCCCTCACTCACCGGGTCGAAGGCGTCCGGAAGTGAGAACAACCCGGAGGCGAATACCGCCGGAATGGCGAGCAGGAAGCCGAACCTCGCTGCCAAGGGCCGGTCCAACCCGAGCGCCAGGCCCGCGCTGATGGTCGCCCCGGACCGCGACACCCCGGGAATCAGCGCCAGGCACTGCGCGAGCCCGACCAGAAGTCCGTCCCGCCAGGTGAGTTGGCCGACGTGACGGTCTTGACGGCCGAAATACTCGGCGGCGGCAATGACCGCGGAGAACACCAGCATCGCGGTGGCCACAACCCACAGGTTGCGCACGTCCGAGCGGATGACGTCCTTGAACGCGAAGCCCACCACACCGATCGGGATCGATCCGATGATCACGTACCAGCCCAGCCGGTAGTCGACGTTGTCGCGCAGCGAGGGCACCCGCAGGCCGGCGAACCAGGCCTTGAGGATTCGGACAATATCCCGGGCGAAATAGACCAGCACCGCGGCCTCGGTACCGAGTTGCGAGACGGCGGTGAACGACGCACCGGCGTCGCCGTCGAAGAACACCTGGGACACGATCGCCAGGTGACCCGATGAGGAGACGGGAAGGAACTCGGTCAGCCCCTGCACGATCGAGAGAACCACGACCTGCAACCAAGACATCGCCGACACGTCCACGCCGAGCACGGTACCTGCGGGGGTTGTCGACGCCGCAGTCAGCGCACCGGCGCGGCGAAGGCGACGGCGTCGCGGACGGCGGCCGACAGGCTGCGGGGATCGTCGACGTCGACGCCGGCCAGTGCCCGGGTGGCGGTGGCCATCACATCTTCGGGCAGCGGAACCGGCACGGCCCGGCGGGGGCGGTAGATCTCGACTATCAGTTCGCGGCGATGCACGTGGAAGGAGAAGCTCCGGCCGTCGCCGAGACGGCCGAAGCCACTGGCGAACAGCCCGGTGATGAGGTCTTCGACGACAAACTCGGCGCCGTGCAACCCGGAGGCGGCAGCCAGTGTCATCGGGTCACCATAACCGCAGTTAGGGCGATGGGAGGCGAATCCGCCACCATCGCCGCCCCGGCGGTGCACCTAGAATCCGGGTTCACCGATCTTCCAACCGACATCCTCGGGGGCCATCCGTTGCCACAGCACGGAAACCGTACAGCTCAGCGCGGCGTCGTGGCCGGATTGGCCCTGATGGCGATGCTTGCCGGCGGGTGTAAGTCCAACCCGATTGACGCGCCCCCACCCACCATCGAGACGGCGCAGGCAGCGCAGTCCCCCACGACCACCACCACCCCGGCCGGCCAAGTTCTGCCACTGTCCGGCAATTCGCACTCCGCCGTCGTCGTCGACGCCGGATCACTGGTGGTGCTCACGCCGGGGGCCGACGCCGGGGCGCCGGGCGCCCTCAGTGTGTTCGACCGGTCCGGAACCCGGCGCACGGTGCCCTTGCCGGGACCGGCCACCGCCGTCGTCGCCGGTGGGCTCGGGTCCGTCCATGCCGCGACCCGGGGTGGCTTCTTCACTGTCGACCTGGCCGCCGGCACAGCCACCCGCACCGTGATCGAGGGCGCCGCGGACGCGGACTTCACCGCCCTGGCCCGGCGCGCCGACGGCCGGATGGTGCTCGGCAGCGCCGACGGGGTCGCCTACACGCTGGCCGAGGATATGTCGGTGGCCGCCAAGGCTGATGGCTTCGCTCGCGTGGATGCGATTGCCGCCCAGGGTGATACAGCCGTTGTTCTCGACCGGGGCCAGACCTCGGTGACCGCGCTGAAGCCCGACGGCTCCCCCGCGTTGGCGCTGCGCGCCGGCCTGGGCGCGACCACCATCACCGCCGATCCGGTCGGGCGGGTGCTGGTGGCTGACACCCGCGGCGGACAACTTCTGGTTTACGGGGTGGACCCGCTGATCCAGCGACAGGCCTACCCGGTCGGCGAGTCGCCCTACGGACTCGCGGGCTCGGCCACCCTGGTCTGGGTTTCTCTGACTGCGTCCAACACCGTGGTTGGCTACGATCTGGCTACTGGCATCCCCGTGGAGAAGGTGCGTTATCCGACAGTGCAGCAACCGAACACACTCGCCTACGACGAGGCCTCCGACACCCTGTACGTGGTGTCCGGCGCCGGCGCCGGTGTCCAGGTGATCCGCAACGCCGCGAGACCGCGGTGAACGCGGCCCACCGCGGCCGGATGCCGGCTGCCTGGCAGGTCGACCTGTCCGACGACTATGAGTGGGTTCCGCTGCGACTGCCGCCCGATGTGACCCGGGTCAGCGCCTCCACCCGGCTCTCAATCGAGGCGGAGTATCGCGGCTGGGAACTCACCAGGGTGCGGCTCTATACCGATGGAAGCCGGCGGGTGTTGTTGCGGCGCAAGAAGTCCCGCGTCGATCAACCGGCCGATCGTCCCGATCGCATCGACCAGCCGGGCCTGTGATCTACGACGCGGTGCGTCGGGTCTTGTTCCAGGCGCCCCCCGAACGCATCCACACTCTGGTGTTCGCCGCTCTGCGCGGTGCCACCGCCACCGAGGCCGCCCGGCGCGGCCTGCGCAGCGCTCTGGCGCCGAGGGATCCGATCCTTGCCAGCACCGTGTTCGGGGTCCGGTTCCCCGCGCCGCTGGGACTGGCCGCAGGTTTCGACAAAGACGGGCTCGGGCTGCAGGCCTGGGGCCCGTTGGGATTCGGCTACGCCGAGATCGGCACGGTGACCGCTCAACCGCAGCCGGGTAACCCCGAGCCGAGGCTGTTCCGGCTGCCCAACGACCGTGGCCTGCTCAACCGGATGGGGTTCAATAACGCCGGCGCGGGCCAACTTGCGCTGCGGCTTGCCCGCCACCACCCGGACGTGCCGATCGGCGTCAACATCGGCAAGTCGAAGATCACCCAGCCGGAGCGGGCCGCCGAGGATTACGCCGAAAGCGCACGATTGCTGGGCCCGCTGGCGGCCTACCTGGTGGTCAACGTCAGTTCACCGAACACTCCGGGGCTGCGGGACCTGCAAGCCGTCGATTCCCTGCGGCCGATCCTGGCCGCCGTGCTGGCCGAGACCTCCACCCCGGTGCTGGTGAAGATCGCCCCGGACCTGTCCGACGCCGACGTCGATTCCGTCGCCGATCTGGCGGTGGAACTGGGCTTGGCCGGCATCGTCGCCACCAACACCACGGTGTCACGGTCGGGCCTTGCAACCCCCCATGTCGACGATCTCGGCCCCGGCGGTGTCTCCGGTCCACCAGTCGCCCGCCGCGCTCTGGAAGTCTTACGCCGGCTGTACGCCCGGGTGGGCGGCAAACTGGTGTTGATCGGCGTCGGCGGGATCGAGACGGCCGATGACGCCTGGGAGCGCATCGTCGCCGGGGCGTCGCTGCTGCAGGGATACACCGGCTTCGTCTACGGGGGCGGCCTGTGGGCCAAGCACATTCACGACGGCCTCGCCGCACGCCTGCACGCCGGCGGCTACCCCAGCCT
>CAXNJA010000030.1:0-23412 GCA_964202555.1 Mycobacterium sp. | reverse complement strand
GCTGGATCACCCCGCTGACCCGCCTGCCGGCGTGGACGGTGTCGAGCACCGCCTGCATGGCGGCCGCGCTCTGCGGCCAGGAGAACTCGCGGCTCCGGGCCTCGGCCTTGGCGCCGAGTTCCTCGCGCAGCACCCGGTCGGACAGCAACCCCTCGAGCCGGTCAACCATGTCATCGCGGTCATCGACGAGCAGTCCGGTAACCCCGTCCACCACGGAGTCGACCAGTCCGCCGGAAGACCGGTAGCCGATGGTCGGCACCCCGTGCTGGGCCGCCTCCACCACGGCCAGGCCCCAACCCTCTTTGCGTGAAGGCAGCAGATGGACCCAACACCGTTGCACGACAGCATGTTTGGTTCCCTCGTCGACGTGGCCGTGGAAGGTCACGGCGTCGGCGATGCCGAGGCGCTGCGCATGCTCAACCAGCCGATCGTGCCACCAGCCACCGCCCACCACGTCGAGATGCAAGTCCGGCACCCGGGTCCGCAGCACCGCGACGGCGTCGAGGGCGTCCTCGATCTGCTTATGCGGAACCAGACGGGACAGCACCACCACGCGAGGGGTGACTGACCGCCGGCCGATCAATGAGTCGCCGGGGGCCTCATCGAGGCCGTTGCGGACGATCGCGACCCGGCGGGTGTCGACGCCGAGGTCGGCGAGGTCACGCATCGACGGCAGCGACACCGTGACGTACTGGTTGCGCCGGTGCAGCCAGGGCGAGAGCCGCGACTCTACGAACCAGCCGATCCGGCCGAGTGCCCGACCCGCAACCGGCCACTGTTCGCGGTGACAGTGGTGCACGAGCAGCACCACCCTGCGACCGAAGGCCAGCCGCGCCAGGAACGGCAGGCCGTTCTGGCTGTCGACCACCACGTCCGGGCGGGTATGCCGCAACGGCCCCAGGCCCACCCTGGACGCCACCATGGCCAGGCCCGCCCGGATGTAGACGGTGTAGGGGCCGCCGGCCCGGCTGATCCGCACGCCATCGACCACATCGACCCTGGCGGCGCCCTCGTATCGGGCGGTGCGCAGGGTGACGTCGACGCCGGCGTCGGCCAGCAGGGACCCGATCCGCTGAAGGTAGGTTTCGCTTCCGCCGCCCTGCGGGTGCCCGGTATCGCGCCAGCACAACAGCAGCACCGAGCGAACGGAACCAGCGGAACCAGCGGAATCAGACATCGCGATCCAGCCTATCCTCCGGTGTCACTAGGGTCTTTGCGGTGCGCGCAACCGACTTGTTCGCCCGGCGGGCGACCATGGGCCGCTCGGTTCGCCTGCTCTCGGAGTTCCGGTTCGAGCAGTCCGACCCGGCCCGGTTCTACGGTGCCCTCGCCGAGGACACCGCCGCCATGGTGACCGACCTGTGGCAGCGGCACGGGAGCAACGCCGCCTCGACGGTTCTCGACGTCGGCGGCGGCCCCGGCTATTTCGCGACGGCGTTCACCAAGGCAGGCTGGCGGTACATCGGCGTGGAACCGGATCCGCGGGAGATGCACGCCGCGGGCCACTCCCGTACCGGCGGGCCGGGCGCCTTCGTGCGGGCCTCCGGACTGGCGTTGCCGTTCGCCGACGCCAGCGTCGACGTGTGCCTGTCCTCCAACGTTGCCGAGCATGTGGCCCAACCCTGGCGGCTGGGTGCCGAGATGCTCCGGGTGACCCGGCCCGGCGGCTTGGCGATCCTGTCCTACACCGTGTGGCTGGGACCGTTCGGCGGCCACGAGACCGGGCTGTGGCACTACCTGGGCGGCGCCCGGGCCGCCGGTCGCTACACCCGGCGACACGGCCACCCGCCCAAGAACAACTACGGGTCGTCATTGTTCGACGTCTCGGTCGCCGACGGTCTGGAGTGGGCGAAGTCCACCGGTGCGCTGGTGGCCGCATTTCCCCGTTACCACCCGCGATGGGCGTGGTGGCTGACCTCGGTACCGGGCCTGCGGGAATTCCTGGTGAGCAATCTGGTGCTGGTGCTGCGGCGCAGGTGACCGCCGAATGACACAGGTTCTCGTGCGCGCGATTCATCGCCTAATGTGATCTGCATGACACAGGCTGCGTACAAGACCGAATACGACAAGCTCTTCATCGGCGGCAAGTGGGTGGCACCGTCCACCTCCGACGTCATCGAGGTGCACTCGCCGGCCACCGGTGAGTACGTCGGCAAGGTGCCGATGGCTGCCGCAGCCGATGTCGACGCCGCCTGCGCGGCCGCCCGGAAAGCGTTCGATGAGGGGCCCTGGCCGCGGATGACGCCGCAGGAACGCCAGGCGGTGATCGCCAACGCGGTCAAGGTGATCGAGGATCGTGCCGACGAGTTGAAGTTCCTGCTCAAGGCCGAGACCGGCCAGCCGCAGATGATCGTCGACATGATGCAGTACGGCGCCGCGCTGTCGGGCCTGCAGTACTACTCGACAGCTGCCGACAAGTTCACCTGGAAAGACATCCGCGACGGCATCTACGGCCAGACCCTGGTGCTGCGCGAGCCGATCGGGGTGGTGGGCGCGGTCGCAGCCTGGAACGTTCCGATGTTCCTGGCCTGCAACAAGCTCGGGCCGGCTCTGCTGGCGGGCTGCACGGTCGTGCTGAAGCCGGCCGCGGAGACCCCGCTGACCGTCAATGCCATGGCCGACGCCTTCGCCGCGGCCGGGCTTCCCGAAGGTGTGCTGTCGGTGGTACCGGGCGGACCGGAGACCGGACGGGCGCTGACCGCCAACCCGAACGTGGACAAGTACACCTTCACCGGCAGCTCCGCGGTCGGCAAGGAAGTCGGCAAGCTGGCCGCCGACAAGCTCAAGCCGTGCACGCTGGAACTCGGCGGCAAGTCGGCGGCGATCATCCTCGAGGACGCCGATCTCGACGCCTCGCTGCCGATGCTGTTGTTCGCCGGGCTGATGAACTCCGGGCAGGCTTGCGTCGCGCAGACCCGCATCTTGGCGCCACAATCCCGGTACGACGAAATCGTCGAGAAGGTTGCGGCCGCGGTCGCCGCGATGCCGGTGGGACTGCCCGATGATCCCGGGGCGGTGATCGGCCCACTGATCAGCGCCAAGCAGCGTGAGCGGGTCGAGGGCTACATCGCCAAAGGCAAGCAGGAGGGCGCCCGACTGGTGACCGGCGGCGGCCGCCCGGAGGGCCTCGACGGCGGCAACTACGTTCAGCCCACCGTGTTCGCCGACGTGGACAACAGCATGACGATCGCCCAGGAGGAGATCTTCGGACCGGTGCTGTCGATCATCCCCTACACCGACGAGGACGACGCGGTCCGCATCGCCAACGACTCGGTGTACGGCCTGGCCGGCAGTGTCTGGACGACCAACTACGACAAGGCGATTGAGATCGCGTCGAGGATCCGCACCGGCACCTACGCGGTGAACATGTACGCCTTCGACCCGGGCGCGCCGTTCGGCGGGTACAAGAACTCCGGCATCGGCCGGGAGAACGGCCCGGAGGGTATCGACGAGTACGTCGAGCACAAGAGCGTGCTGTTGCCGTTCGGCTACACCCCGAAGATGTAGCTAGAAGACGGCGCGGACGATCATCTCCGCGACCGCCGCGGGCTTGTCGGCACCGTCGATCTCGATGGTGTGCGTGATGGTCAGGTCGACGGCATCGCCCTTGGCGGCGGCGTCGGCGAGTTCGGAGCGCAGGCGGATGCTCGCGCCCACCGGCACCGCGTTGAGGAAGCGCACCTTGTTGAGTCCGTAGTTGATGGCCAACTTGGCGTTCTCGAGGCGGAAGTTGCTCTTACTCAGCGCCGGGATCAGCGACAGGGTGAGGAAGCCGTGGGCGATCGGCGTCTTGTACGGGCTCTCGGCCTTGGCTCGTTCGACGTCGACGTGGATCCACTGGTGATCGCCGGTCACATCGGCGAAGTCGTTGACCCGTTGCTGGTCGATCGCCAGCCAGTCACTGACGCCGAGTTCGTGGCCGGCCAGTGCCTGCGCCTCCTCGATGGACCTGATCACCTTCATGGTTTCCGCCTCCCGCGCTGCCTCGACGCTGCTTGGACGCCGCCTCGCACTATGGGAAAGATCATAGATGGGCTTGTCATCAAGCCGTAACTGGACAGCTTTGCGACCGAGATTGCCGCTGACTATGATCGTAAGCATAGTTATGGTCCCGATGCGGGGTCGTACCAGTAAAAGGAGGCCTGACATGTGGGTCGTCGAACTGAACATTGCCGGTATCCAGATACTCCGGCGGGCCCGCAAGCGCCGGCACCTGTTGCGACTCAACTCCGGCCCCGTCGGCCTGCGGATCCCTCCACCCCGGGCAGCCTGACGGGACTGGAACTATGACGAGCCGGGGATCTACCCGGACCGCGATGCTGGTTAGCGCGGCCGAACTGCTCCGCGAACGCGGTGCCGCCGGGGTGACCATCGATGCCGTCCTGGCCCGCAGTGGGGCGCCCCGCGGGTCGGTGTATCACCACTTCCCCGGCGGTCGCAGTCAGATCGTGCGCGAGGCCCTGCTGTTCGCCGGCGAGGAAATCACCGCCAAGATCGACACCGCGGCCGGTGCCAGTGGCACCGCGCTACTTGGTCAGTTCGCCGACATGTGGCGGCAGGCGCTGACCGCCAGCAACTACACCGCGGGCTGTCCGGTGCTGGCCGCCGCCATCGGCTCCGGCCAGGATGAGCAGCAGTTGGCGTCGCTGGCCAACGAGATCTTCACCCGGTGGCGCACCGCCTCCACCCAGGCCTACCTGCGGGAGGGCTTCGAACCCGGTGAAGCCTCCGCGCTGGCCGACACGGCGATCGCCGCGATGGAGGGGGCTGTCGTACTGTGCCGGTCCACCCGGAGTCTTCAACCCCTCGACGATGTCACCAAACAGCTGGAATTCCTCATCAAGGCAAGGGAATTCGTGGTGAAGTTCGGTGATCCGGCTCCACGTGCGTAACACGACCGAGGACTTGGACCCGGAGACGCCACCGAGCGTTCTGCGGCGGTTCGCCATCACCACGCTCACCCCGGAGATGATCGACTACTCGGTGGTGGCCCAGATGCCGGTGGCCGGGATGCGCAACCCGTTCACCGGGCTGCCGTCACTGGCCGCGCTGGCCATTCTGGTCGACGACGTCGGCGGCCGAGTCAACTACTACCGGCGCGGCCAGGGCGCATGGACGGTGTCCAGCGAGTTGACCGTGGAGATCAGCCCCGGTGCGCTGGAAAGCCTGGCGGCCGGACCGCAGGATCCGGTCGTCGCCAGCGCACGGCCGGTCGGGCCGGCGGGGGCAACGTTGTTGTCGCTGTGCACATTGAGCCATCGGGGCATCGTGATCGGCGGCGGAACAGTGCGGACCATGCCGTTGCCCAACGGTCCGGACAGCCCACTGGGCCAGGGCGACGATCCGCTGGTGCGCACCCCGACGACGAGCCTGGCCGAACTCATGGCCGTCGAACCCCTGCCCGTGCAGGACGGCACGTACCGGTTGCGGCAGAAGCCGGACCCGATGATCAACAACCTCATCGGCATCGTCCACGGCGGGGTGAGCAGTGCAGGCCTGGAGTTGGTGGCCGCCGCCGCCTTCAACCACGGGCAGGACCGGCCGCTGCGAACGGCCTCAATCCGGGTGAACTTCCTGCGGCCTTTCGCCGCCGCCGACAAGACCGGTGCACAATCGCTCTATGAGGCGAAAGCATTGCGGATCGGCCGCACGTCGGCGGTCGCCGACGCCACGGCGGTCGATGCCGACGGCAAGGCGGCGATCATCGCCCGGATCACCGGCTACCGGTGAGCACGACGGCGGCGCCGAATGACTGACGCGACCGAGGCTGACGGCTTCGCCGCGATGTGCGCCAACGAACCAGGACTGGCGAAGCTGCGCGGTGCGCTGCGCGAATTTCTGGTCGCTGACCGCGTCGAGCACCGCTGGCAACCCAGGGCGGATGCCTGGTTATCGGCCTGGGACGAGGAGTTCAGCGCCCGACTCGGCGCCGCCGGTTTCCTCGGGCTCACCATTCCGCCGCAGTACGGCGGGCACGGCCTGGGACATCTGCATCGCTACGTGGTGACTGAGGAACTGCTCGCCTGCGGGGCGCCGGTGGCAGCGCACTGGATCGCCGATCGTCAGGTCGGACCCGGTCTGCTGGCGTACGGAACCGAGGAGCAACGTCAACGCATCCTGCCGAGAATCGCTGCAGGACGATACTTCTCGGCCATCGGCATGAGCGAACCGCAAGCCGGATCCGACCTGGCGGCCGCAGCGGCCCGGGCCACCCGGACCGATGGCGGCTGGGTGTTGTCGGGGACAAAGGTGTGGACCAGTGGGGCGCACCTCAGCCACCAGGTCGTCGTGCTGGCCCGAACCAGCCCGTTGGACCCGCAGCACCGCCATGCCGGATTCAGCCAGTTCATCGTGCCCACCGACTCCTCCGGCATCGACATCAGCCCGATCGTGCTGATGTCCGGCGAACACCACTTCAACGAAATCACCTTCAACGAGGTGTTCATCGACGACACCAACCTGCTCGGCGAGGTGGGCAACGGCTGGCGGCAGGTGACCGCGGAGTTGTCCTTCGAGCGCAGCGGACCCGAACGCATCCTCAGCACCGCACCGCTGTTGACCGCGCTGCTGGGGGCGCTGGCGGACCAGGGGACGGTTGACGGGCACACCGCCGCTGCAGTGGGCGGCCTTGTGGCGCGGCTGATTTCGCTGCGCCAGCTATCGGTGTCGGTGGCCCGGGCGCTGGCCGCCGGGGAATCGCCGATCAATGAGGCGGCTCTGGTGAAGGACCTCGGAACCCGCTTCGAGCAGGAGTCGGTAGACCTCGCCGCCGACCTGCTGTCCTATGTCGACGCCGACACCGCGGGCCGGTCGCAGGTGGCCGCGATGGTCGACACCGCACGCGTTAATGCGCCGCTGTTCACCTTGCGCGGCGGCACCAACGAGGTGCTTCGCGGCATGGTCGCCCGCGGAATGGGGTTGCGATGAGCGAGATCCGATGAGCGCGTTGAGTGGGGGCGTCTTCGCAGCCGGCACCGACGATCTGAGCGATCTGCGCCGCCTCGCCGACGACATCGGCGAACGGTCCTTCGAGGCGCGGATCGGTCACCGGTCACTGCCGGACTCGCTGGACACCACAGCGTGGCAGCACCTTGAGGACGCCGGGCTGACCCGACTGCTCAGCACCGAGGAGTCCGGTGGCGGGCCCCGCGAGGTCGGCGTGATCCTGCGGGCGCTGGCCCGCCACGGCGTCACCGTCCCACTGGCCGAGACCGATGTGCTGGCCTGCTGGCTGGCCGACGTCGCCGGGATCGACGTTCCCCCGAGCGGACCGTTGACCGTCGCCGCCGGGGCGGCGAGGCGATCCGGCGGCCGGATCATCGCCGAGATCTCCTCGGTGCCCTTCGCCGCGGACTGCTGCGCGGTGATCCTGGCGTTGCGCGATGGTGAGCGCCTGATGGTGGCGGCTCGCGATCCGGCGACGCTGTCCATCACCAGGGGGCGCAACGCCGGCGGCGAACCGCGCGATGTGGTCTCAGTCGATGAGAGCTACGGCGACTTCGCCGCCGCGGACGTCGACACCGAGCTCATCCGCCGGGGGGCCTGGTCGCGCTGCATCCAGATCATCGGCGCCCTCGACGCCGCTGTGGAGTTCTCGGTTGGGCATACCCGGGAGCGGGAACAGTTCGGCCGTCCACTGAGCGCCTTTCAAGCGGTGCAGCACACGCTGGCCGGTATGGCCGGTGAGGTCGAACGGGCCCGCGCGGCAACCGATCTGGCGGTGACCGCCGCAGCGGACTTCGGTTTCGACAGCCCGCAGACCGACTACGCCGTCACCGTCGCCAAGGTGACCCTCGGGCAGGTGGTTCCGCACGTGGTCACCGCCGCCCACCAGTTGCACGGCGCGATCGGAGCGACCTTCGAACACCGGCTGTGGCTGGCCACCATGCGGGCCCGCAGTTGGGTCGAGGAGTTCGGCGACACTGCGCACTACGCCCAGCGGCTGGGACGGCTGGTACTGACCGCCGCCGACCCGTGGGACGTGATGATCGGCAATATCGGCGACTGACGAGTCCGCCTGAGTTCAGGCAACCAGTTGGGCGAGTCGGTTGTTGAGCCACACCTCGATGTCGCTGAATGGTTTTCGCGGTGTGCCCGGCGCCGGGGGCGCGGTCGAGTGGTAGTGCTCCCCGGTCGGGGTGACGTATTCGGCGGTGTGCACGCCGTTGTCATCGGTGCCGGCGCTGACCGTCCAGCCGTGGCTCTCTTTGAGGTAGTTGCACTGCTCGCACTTCCCGAGTCCATTGGCCGCACTGGTCGGCCCGCCCCGCCGGTGCGGTCGGGCATGGTCACGATGACGCACCGGGGCATCGCAATACGGGGTGCGGCAGCATTGATCCCGCAGGCCGATGAAGGTGGCCAACCCCTTCGGGAACAGCCGGGATCGCGATTCCATCGCCACCAGCGCGCCACTCGATGGCTTGGCGTACAACCGGCGCAGCCTCGCCAAGGACCCGGGATCCTCGACCGCGGCGGCGATCAGGTGCTGGGCGATCGCCGAGGGCACCGGGCCGTAACCGGCGATCACCGCACCACCGGCGTCGACTCCCACCAGGGCCTGATCGGACAGCACCAGATTGACCGCGACCGGCACAGCAGCCGCCGCCGACCGGCCGGTGACCCGTTCGACCAGAGTGTCGGCCATCACCTGCCCCCGCGAGCGCCCATCACAGCAGACATCGGCCTGCCGCTTGAGTGCGGCGTACACCGACACCCCCTGAGCCACCGGCAACAGCGCCGTCACATAGGTCATGGTGTCCGGCGCCGGCCGGATGGTCACGGTGCGCTCCTCGCTGGCCCGAGCGGCCCGGTCAACCACCGCGTGCGGATCCAACCGGTAGGCGATCGCCTTGGCCGCCGCAGCCAACGCGGCATCACCCACACCGTCCAAAGCTTTCGTATCCGAACATAACTCGGCGTCCAGGCGGCGGCGGTCCTCGACATCCAGACACGCCGATTCCCGCACCACGATGGTCGCCCGCCACTCCGAGAGCACACCGGCCTCCAACGCCGCCAGAGTGTGCGGCATCTCGTTCACGAGGGCCTTGGCGAACCCGAGGTGCCGGCTGCCACGTGCCGGGGAATCCCGCCGCGCCAACGCCACCTCGGCGGCCACACCCCGCCCCCGGCGCTCCGCGGGCACCCCGGCCGCGGCTTCCGCAGCCCGCCGGGAGGCGTCCAAAGCTGCGGCCAACCGGGCCTGCCGCGCCGCGGCAGCGGACTTCAACCGCTCCAACACGGCGATACCCTCAACCAGTTCGGACTCCCCGCCACCGGGGTCCCAATCCACCACATCATCGAACATGTGTTCTATAGTAGGCGAACAGGGCGACAAAAATCTGACCCAGTTACACGGCCGCCAGTTCCCGCGACTCACCAATGTCCGGGTCCATTGCTGGGGCAACGCCGAGGGAGGTATACGGACACCTGTGCGTGCACTACGCCATCCGATGCCTGATGCATTCGACGGCAACCAATTTCAGGCACGACTCGGACCGAAAGATGTCGGTCTTCCAGATCAAACACTCCCACCAATTCAGAATGAGGATGACCGGATGGCGCTCGACGATGGGCGCATAGCGGTAAACGGTATTGGGGCTGAGGAGCACACTGTGGACGGTGAATCCGTCTAGGTCCCGGTCCAGTTCGGGGCGCGCTTCTCGGCGAACGCGACTGCGCCCTCCCTGGCGTCCTTGGAGCCGAACACCGGCATGATGATGTGAGCTTGTTCGCGCCACTGATCCGCCGGGCTCCACCCACGCGACTCGGTGATCACCCGCTTGGTCGCAGCGACCGCCAGTGGGCCGTTGGCGGTGATACGGGCGGCCAGTTCGATCGCCGCCTCCAGCGCATGACCGGGCTCGGCCAGCACATTGACCAACCCCAGTTCGTGCGCCCGTTGGGCCGGTAGGTGATCGCCGGTGAGGGCCAACTCCATGGCGATCTGGTACGGGATCCGCTGCGGCAGCCGAAGCAGACCACCGCCGGCCGCAACCAGTCCGCGCTTCACCTCGGGGATGCCGAACGCCGAGTTCCGCGCCGCCACAATGAGATCGGTGGCCAGCGCCAGCTCGGTCCCACCCGCCAACGCATAGCCCTCGACGGCGGCGATGATCGGCTTGGCCGGCGGACGTTCGGTGAAGCCCAGCCCGCGCCCGGGCACCGCGACGTTCTCTCCCCGGGCGAAAGCCTTGAGGTCCATGCCCGCACAGAACGATCCGCCGGCACCGGTGACGATGCCCACCGACAGACCGGGATCGTCGTCGAGTAGGTCGGCCGCCGCGGCCAGCGCATGGCTGACAGCGGCGTTGACGGCGTTCTTGGCTTCCGGCCGGTTGATGGTGATGATGAGGATCCGGTCGCGCTGCTCGGTCAGGACTGCATCGGACACGGCATCGGACACGGCATCGGTGGCGTCGCTCATCCGGCGATCGTAACCAGCGGTGGGCCGCAGCGGGCCGGGCGGCATAATGGCAGTTATGTCTAACGCGGACATCCACCCCGAGTTGCGCCGGGTGGCACGGTTCGTTCCCAGACAGATCGTCTATCGCTGGTCGCTGCCGCTGCTGCGCAAGCTGCACAACCTGCGCCAGCCGGACAACTCTGGCACCGAGGTGCTGACACTGCCGTGCGGTGTCGGCGTCCGACTGCACCGACCGGCCCGCACCGCGGGACCGGCGCCGGCCCTGCTGTGGATCCACGGCGGCGGTTACGTGATCGGCAACGCCGCCCAGGACGACGATCTCTGCCGGGCCCTGACCCGCAAGCTCGGCATCGTGGTGGCGGCGGTGGATTACCGCCTGGCCCCCGAGCATCCGTACCCCACCGCGCTGGAGGACTGCTACCGGGCGCTGAGGTGGCTGGCGCAGTTGCCCGGCGTCGACGCGGGCCGCGTCGCGATCGGCGGTGCCAGCGCGGGCGGCGGCCTGGCTGCGGCGCTGGCATTCCTGGCCCGCGACCGCGCCGAGGTCCGGCCGGTCCTTCAGATCCTGTCCTACCCCATGCTCGACGACCGCACTACCGACCCTGCACTGGACGACTCCGGGTTCCGGCTGTGGAACACCGCCAGCAACCGGATCGGCTGGACCTCGTACCTCGGTGGTGCCGACCCGGGGACCGCGGTCCCCGCCCGCCGCGACGACTTCGCCGGCCTGCCCCCGGCCTGGCTGGGCGTGGGAACCCTCGATCTGTTCCACAACGAGGATCTCTCCTACGCCCGCCGACTGGAAGCCGCCGGCGTCCGGTGCGAGGTCCACGAAGTGCCCGGAGCCTTCCACGGTTTCGACCGGATCGCCCCGAAAACCCCGGTCGCCCAGGCCTTTTTCGACAGCATCTGCGCCAGCCTGCGCAGTGTCCTGACACCGGTGAGGTGAGATGTCAGCCGCCTTGACCCGCGAGCAGACCGACCTGCGCGATGCCGTCGCCGACCTGATGGCCAAGAGGTCACCGGAGCAGCAGGTACGCCGACTGATGGCCGGCGACACCGGTCACGACCCGGCGGTCTGGACCGATATGGCAGCGATGGGCCTGCTCGGGTTGACCATCCCGGAGGAATTCGGCGGCGCCGGCGCCGGCGCGGCCGAATTGGCTGTGGTGAGCGAGCAGATGGGCCGGGCACTGCTGTGCGGCCCGTACCTGTCCACCGCTGTGCTGACGCCGTATCTGTTGCTGGAATCCGGAGACACGGTCGAGTGCGCCGAGGCGCTGCCACGGATCGCCGCCGGTGAGTTGATCGCCACCGTGGCCTTCGCCGAGGCCGGCTCAGCGCGGCCGCCGGAGCATCCCGGCACCGTCGCAACCGACGTCGGCGACGGTTGGCTACTGACCGGCGAGAAGACTTACATCCTGGACGCCACCGCCGCGCAACGTTTCTACGTTTCGGCCCAATGCGATTCCGGCGTAGCCATATTCGCGGTAGACCGCAATGCACCCGGACTGTCGGTCTCGTCGCTGTCAACTGTGGATCAGACCCGCAAACAGGGTCGAATCACCCTGGCCGACACCCCTGCCCGGTTGATCGCAGACCCCGGCGCGGGCTCGCGGGTCCTGGCTGCGGCGCTGGACCGAACGGCGGTGGCCCTGATCGCCGAACAGGCCGGCGGGGCCATGCGCGTCACCGAGATGGCCGCCGACTACGCCCGTACCCGGTTCCAGTTCGGGCGGTCCATCGGCAGCTTCCAGGCGATCAAACACATGTGTGTCGACATGCTGCTCGACGCGCAGTCCGCGAGCTCATCGGCCCGTCATGTCGGCGCGGCCTTCGACGCTGAGGACCCCGACCGGTTCATCGACCTGGCACTGGCCCAGGGGTTCTGCTCGGAGACGTTCATCTCCGCAGCGGCGTCCAACATCCAGGTGCACGGCGGTATCGGGTTCACCTGGGAGCATCCGGCTCACCTGTACCTGCGGCGGGCGCGTACCGACGCCCAGATTTTCGGCGACCCGGCCTGGCATCGGGAACGCTATGTGCGGCTGCGAGAGGAGATCTCATGAACAATCGGGACGCCGACGAGGACGATGCCGTCCGCGCCGAGGTGCGGCAGTGGCTGGCCGAAAACTGGGATCCCGCCCTGGACCGGACGGAATGGTCGCGACGGGTGTTCGAAGCCGGTTGGTCGGCCCCCAGCTGGGAGCCGCAGTGGGGTGGCCGCAACCTCACCGGCGGGCAATCACGGCTGGTGGCAGAGGAGTTCGCCGCCGTCGGGGCGCGCGGGACCGGGCAGGACCGTTCCGATCTGCTGGCCTGCACCGTCCACGATCTGGGAACCGAGGAGCAGAAGCGCCGGCTGATCCCACCGTCGGTGCGCGGGGAGACCCGCTGGTGTCTGCTGTACAGCGAACCCGGCGCGGGCTCCGATCTGGCGGGTCTGCGGACCCGGGCCGACCGCGACGGTGACGACTGGGTGGTCAACGGCCAGAAGGTGTGGACCTCCTTCGCCACCGCCGCCGACTACGGACTGCTGGTGGCCCGCACCGACTGGGACGTACCCAAACACAAGGGCATCAGCTTCTTCATCTTCCCGATGCGCCAGGCCGGCGTCCAGATCCGGCCGATTCACCAGATCACCGGGGAATCGGAGTTCAACGAGGTCTTCATCACCGACGCGCGGGTACCGCACACCAACCTCATCGGCGAACCGGGCGGCGGGTGGCCGGTGCTGCAACTGGCGCTGGCCCATGAGCGGCGACTGATGGGCGATCTGGCCCGGACCTCCCGCGCCAGCCGCGACCTCAAGCCCGACGCGGACAGCCTGATCGGGATGGCCCGGGCGGCCGGAAAGCTCACCGACTCCCATATCCGCCAGGAGATCGCCCGGGTGGAGGCCTACGCCGCGGTGAACCGGTGGAACACCCAGCGCGCCAAGGCGACCGGTGACCGTGGCGAGGCCGCCACGCTGATGGCCCTGGGCAAGATCGCGATGTCCCGGATACTGCACCACACCGCCCGCGTGCAGACCGACATCGTCGGCGCGGAGTCCATGCTGACCGGCCCGGACAACCCCGTCGGCGATGCCGTCACCTTCCGCACGCTCAACGCCTACTTCACCTCCATCGGCGGCGGAACCGACCAGATTCAGCGCAACATCGTCGGTGAGCGCGTGCTGGGCCTGCCCAAAGAACCCGAACCCTTCAAAGACACGCCGTTTCGGGACATGCCGACCGGCTAGGGTTCGCGCCCGGCCGCAGGCCGTAACAGCATCGGCATCAGCGGAAGTGCAGGATGTCGCTTCCCCAGGCGGACCGGATGCGTTCGTCGGTGTCGTAGACCAGTCGGTCGGTCCGGTCGATCACCAGGCAGGCGCGGTCGCTCTCCTGATACGGCGTCCAGTCCGGTTCACCGGCCGGCCCCGTCGGCTTGGCCGTCGCCGCGAAATTCGTCCAGCGGGTCCGGACCCGCTTCGACAACGCCTTGGCCGGTTTGGCGCCGCCCATCTTCAGGGTGACGTCCTTGGGAGCGCCCAGAGTGCCCCACACATAAGGCAATTCGGTGGCGTGGGCCGCGCCGACCAAGAGCAGTTTCATGATCGGTGTGGAGTAGTCGAAACGGTAGAGGTACACCGGCGCCACCCGGCAGTGACCCTCGGCCAACCACACAGTCGGCATCCGGAAGCCCACGTCGCTGGCGATTCTCATGCCGCGTCCCTTGGCCCGGTAGGTCGACCCCAGTTGCTCAACGGTGGGCAACTGAAGGTCAGGCTGCTCGGCGGCGATCTCGTTGAACATCGACGTGATGGCCTTCGGCGTGATCGGCAACAACGGTGAACGCATCAGCCGGAACAGGGCGGCTTCGTTGCGGTTGGTCCCGATGATCAGCGGCACCGGGTTGGTTTTCCCCTGCCGGGCTAGTTGCACCGGATAGTCGTGCAGCAGATCGCCGTCAATGATCGGTACGAAGGCCAGGGTGCCGGGGTTTCGCACCGGCACCTCATCGAACACCTTCTTGGTGGCCGACAGCAGCGCGGACACATCGACCTCGGCGATGCGGTGGGCGTCGGCGGCAACAATGCCCAGATGCTCAAGAACCTGGTGGGTCACCCGCTGGGCACGGCTCTGCTCGTACACCGAGGTGGCGGGCGAACTCTGGGCGATCGCACCTGTGAACAGCCCCTCGGCCTGCGGGATGGCCAGCATGGTCGTCACGATCCCGGCGCCGGCGGATTCACCGAAGAGGGTGACTCGCGAGGGATCCCCGCCGAACGCGGCGATGTTGTCTTGTACCCAGCGCAGCGCCGCCAGAACGTCGCGCAGGCCGATATTGGAGTCGAATGTGCGCCGGCCACTGTGTTGGGACAGGTCCAGGAAGCCGAACACCCCGATCCGGTAGTTCAGTGTCACCACCAGGACGTCGCCGCCGGCGGCCAGGCGTTGGCCGTCGTACAGCGGTTGGCTGCCCGACCCGAGCATGTACGCCCCGCCGTGCAGCCACACCATCACCGCCTTGGCATCGCCCGGCGCGGTGCCCGATGGCGCCCAGATATTGAGGAACAGACAGTCCTCGCTCTTGGCGGCGCCGAGGTCCAGCGGGAAGGTCGGGACCGGAGGCTGCGGGCAGGCGAATCCGAAGGCGTCGGCGTCGGCCACCTCCGTCCAGCGCTCCGGTGGCTGCGGGGCACGAAACCTCAGGTCGCCGATCGGAGGTGCGGCGTAGCGAACGCCCTTCCATGTCATGGACGTGCCGTCGTCGATTCCGCGGACGGGGCCGTAGGCCGTGTCCACGACGGGGTGATGCAGCGGCATCGAATCTCCTGACCAGTGGGCTCGGGTACAGATTACCTGCGGGTATGCCGGTTCAGAAGTGCAGCACCCGGTAACGCCAATCCAGCACCGGCCGATCCGGGGCACTCTCGCCGACGGCAGCGGCACTGACGGCGTAGACCTGGGACCGCAGATTTAGCAACCCACCACGACTGTGCGGCAGTGCTTCGGCCACCTCGACGGTGAGGTCGCTGTAGAGCGTGTCACCTTCGTACACCGGGCCGGTGTGGTCGCATGTCTGCCAGCTCAGGACTGCGGTCAGGTTGGGCAGCAGCCGGGTCGCCTGGGCCAGCGCAAGACCGATGGTGTGCCCGCCGTACACCAGCCGGGAGCCACCGGCCCGGGAATCCTGGTGGGTCGCCGCGATATTCAGCGTGAGCCGGGCCAGTTCAGGTGCCGAGGTGACGACGTCGGCTGTGCTGCGCAGCATCAGGCCGGCCAGGCCGGAACCGAAGAAGGGCCCGGGCACCCGCTCGCGGAACGCGGCGGCGTCCCACTGCGCTGCGGGATCGGGATCGGGATCGGGGCCAGCGTCGCCGAGATCCGGGCCACGGCCGACTGCCCCGAGGTCATCGTGGTGCCCGGTGTCCCCGGCACCGGGGCTCAGCGGCAGCATCGCGCAGCGGTGGAAGTCCAGGACCAGCCGGCCGACCTGGTCGATGGTGGTCATCCGCAGCGCCGCCAGTCCGGTGGGCTCACGGCCGGGTTTGTCGCTGTTCTGCCTCAGTGCGACCACCTCGGTGCGGGTGAACAGGCTCTCGCCTACCCGCGGGAAGCGGTGGAATGTCAGGCCCCGGTAGAACAGGTTGGCTTTGACCCGCTGGGTGACCAGCGTCGACTGTCCGATCGCAACGTCGCAGACCAGCGCCGGGTGCGCCAGCGCGCCGGGCACGCCGGTGACGGCGTGGGCCAGTTCGGCGTCCAGTGCCAGCCGCATCCGGTCCCCGGTTATCGCCTGGTGGGCGGCTGCGACGCCCGAAGTGAGCGTCATCGACGGTGCCGAGTCGAATACCTGTCCGACGGACAGGTCGTCGAAGAACGGGCCGCCGACTGCAGTCACGGCTGTCAGTCTGTCACTTGGGGGCTGTGTCACGATGGGGTCGCGATGGCCGAACTGAGCGACGAAGAGACCCTGCTGGTCCAGACCGGCGTGCTCCACCTCGCGGACCGTCGGCGTGACGTCGCGGTCGATGAAGGCGCGCACCGTAGCAGGGCATTGACACCGGCGATCCGCCGTAGCAGTTCATCTGCTCGATCCACGCTTCCGGATAGGCACTGTCGAGGTGACCCAGGAACTGGCCCGCGGGTGCACATCACGGGGCTGAGCACTTACGAGGCTGAGTACTTCTCGATCAGGGTCTGCTTGTAGAGCTTGCCGGTGTCGGTCCTCGGCAACTGGGCCTCAAACGAGATCGACCGCGGGCATTTGTAGTGCGCCAGTCGTTCTCGGATCCAGCCCAGAAGCTCCTCGGCTAACTCCGCACTCGCCTCGCCGTGGTCGACGAGTTGAACCACACCCTTGACCGACTGTCCCATCTCGTCGTCGGGGACGCCGAACACCGCGGCGTCCATCACCCGCGGGTGGATGACGAGCATGTTCTCGGCCTCCTGCGGGTAGATGTTGACCCCGCCGGAGATGATCATGTGGTGGCGACGATCGGTCAGGTAGAGGTACCCGTCGGCGTCTAGATAACCGATGTCGCCCACGGTCATCCAGCCACGATCATGCCGTGCTGCGGCGGTCTTCTCGGAGTCGTTGAGGTACTCGAAGGAGTTGGGACTCTCGAAGTAGATCTCGCCGGGCTCGCCGGGCGGAAGTTCGTCACCGTCCTCGCCGACGATGTGCAGGGCGCCGGCCATCGCGCGGCCCACCGATCCCGGGTGGGCCAACCATTCGTCGGCGGTGATCAACGTTGATCCGATGGCCTCAGATGAGGCGTAGTACTCGTCGACGATCGGCCCCCACCAGTCGATCATCTGCTTCTTGATCTCCACCGGGCACGGGGCGGCGGCGTGCATGACTCGCTGTAGCGAGGAGACGTCGTAGGAGTCACGCACCGCCGCAGGCAGTTTCAGCATCCGGGTGAACATCACCGGGACGAACTGGCCGTGGGTGACCTGGTGGCGCCCGATCGCCTCCAGCGCGCCCTCGGCGTCGAATTTCGCCATCACCACGACCGGGATACCGGCGGACTGCATCGACATCGACCACACCGAGGGGGCGGTGTGGTGCAGCGGCGCGGGGCTCAGATACACCCCGTCGGGATTGGCCCAGAACGACACCAGTGCCGTCATCAGGCCGGGGGCCTGCGCCGGTGGAAGATGCGGCAGAGCACGTTTGATCCCCTTGGGCCGACCCGTGGTCCCGGAGGAATACTGCAGCAGATCACCCTCGATCTCATCAGGTATCGGGGTGTCCGGCTGATCGGCAACGCATTCGGGGTAACTGCGCCAGCCGTCAAGCTGTCCGTCAACGATGAGCCGCAACTCCGGCATGCCGTTGGGCAGTTGCTCCGCAAGGCCTTGGAGTACCGGAGTCAGTCCCGCTGAGCCGATGATCGCCTTGGCGGCACTGTTGTCGACGATGTAGCCCACCTCGGCCGCGGTCAGGTGGCTATTGATCGGCACGTAGTACAGCCCGGCGCGGCGGGACGCCCACATCACGGCGTGGTAGTGCTCGTTGTTCTCCATCAGGATCGCCACCGCGTCGCCCTCACGCAGGCCGTGGCGACGGAACACGTGCGCCAACCGGTTTGCCTGCGCCTCGAGTTCGGCGAAGGTGATCACCACCCCGGAGGGGTACATGATCACGGCCGGTTTGTCGGGGTTCGCCTCGGCGTGCTCGCGGATCTGCATGGATCTGGTGTGCGACTGCTCGCGTTAGTGACGGTCCTGCGCGAGGCGTTGCTTGAGGGACTCGAACTCATCGCGCACCCCGGTCGGGAGCTTCTCCCCGAGGAAGGCGAACCAGTCCTCGATATCGGGCAACTCGGCAAACCACTCTTCGGGACGGACTGCCAGCGCCTCGGCGACATCGGCGGCGTCGACGTCAAGACCGCCGAGATCCATGTCCTCGACCGCCGGCACGATGCCGATAGGCGTCGTCGTCCCGTTGGCCTTGCCCTCCACCCGTTCGATGACCCACTTGAGCACCCGACTGTTCTCGCCGAAGCCGGGCCACAGGAACCGACCGTCACCGCCGCGCCGGAACCAGTTGACGAAGAAGATCTTCGGCAGCTTGGATTCGTCGGCGTTCTTACCCAGGTCCAACCAGTGCTGGCAGTAGTCGCCGGCGTTGTATCCCAGGAAGGGCAGCATCGCCATCGGGTCGCGGCGAATGGCGCCCACCTGCCCTTCAGCCGCGGCCGTCTTCTCGCTGCCCAGTGTGGCGCCGATGAATACCCCGTGCTGCCAATCCCTGGCTTGGGTGACCAGTGGAACGGTGGTCTTGCGGCGGCCGCCGAACAGGATGGCCGAGATCGGTACGCCCTGCGGATCGTCCCACTCCGGAGCCAGGGTCGGGCACTGCGACATCGGGGTGCAGTACCGCGAATTCGGGTGGGCGGCGGGCGCATCCGAATCCGGAGTCCAGTCGTTGCCGGTCCAGTCGATCAGGTGCTGCGGGTCGCCCTCGAGGCCCTCCCACCAGACGCCGCCCTCGTCGGTCAGCGCGACGTTGGTGAAGACGGTGTTGCCGGCCGCGATGGTCTTCATGGCGTTCGGGTTGGAATCCCAGTTGGTGCCGGGGGCCACCCCGAAGAAACCGAATTCCGGGTTGACCGCATACAACCGGCCGTCATGACCGAATCGCATCCAGGCGATGTCGTCGCCGAGGGTCTCGGCCCGCCACCCCGGAATGGTCGGCTGGATCATCGCGAGGTTGGTCTTGCCGCAGGCCGACGGGAACGCAGCGGCGATGTAGTACGCCTTGTTCTCCGGTGAGATCAGCTTGACGATCAGCATGTGCTCGGCCAGCCAGCCCTCGTCGCGGGCCATCACCGAGGCGATCCGTAGCGAGTAGCACTTCTTGCCGAGCAGGGCGTTGCCGCCGTAGCCGGAGCCGTAACTCCAGATTTCGCGGGTCTCCGGGAAGTGGCTGATGTATTTGGTGTCGCTGCACGGCCATGCGACGTCGGGCTGCCCCTTCTCCAGAGGCGCCCCCAGCGAGTGCAGTGCCTTGACGAAGAAGCCGTCGTCGCCCAGTTTGTCCAACGCCGCCTGACCCATCCGGGTCATGGTCCGCATCGACACCACGACGTACTCGGAGTCGGTGATCTCCACGCCCAGTTTCGGGTCCTCCGCACCGAGCGGGCCCATGCAGAACGGGACGACGTACATGGTGCGGCCCCGCATGCACCCGCGGTACAGATCGGTCATGACCGCGCGCATCTCGGCGGGAGCCATCCAGTTGTTGGTGGGGCCGGCGTCGACTTCCCGCTCGGAGCAGATGAAGGTCCGGGACTCGACGCGGGCGACGTCCGACGGGGTCGAGCGAGCGAGGTAAGAGGCGGGCTCCTCGGTGGCGCCCAGCGCGGTGAACGTACCCGCTGAGACAAGCTGCGCACACAGCCGCTGATACTCATCCTCGGACCCGTCGGCGAACACCACCCGCTCGGGTTGGGTCAGCTCGGCGACCTCGCGGACCCAGGAAAGCAGAACCGCATGCGCGGTAGGTGCGGTATCCAGACCGGGAATGGTCGCTGAAGTCATCGTTTCTCCCGCGTTGGTTGGTGCCAGGAGCTGGCCTTCCGCGCATTGTGCGCAGGACTCGCATCCTGTCTGAAGATTATCGCGGCCGTGACACATGTCGGTAATTGGGTGTATCACCCGCGCGTGCGCACTCGGCGGCGAGCATCCGAGTCAGTACCCGCTCCTCAAGAGCCACCCGCAGACTGGCGACCGTCTCGACGATCCAACGTTCGGCTGCCGCCCGTTCGGCCACCAGGCGACGGGCCAGCACAGTCCAGGACGTCAGCGCCAGGCCGAGCAGCCCGCAGGCCACCGCCACCAGTGGTGCCCAGTCCGGGCGCAGGTCAGCGACGATACGACCGACACTCAACGACACTCCGGCGCCGAACCCGGTGCCCACCAGGGTGGTCAACCGGTGCTCCAGTCCCGGACGGCGGCGGGACGGGAGACGCTGCGCGACGGGTAGGTCCACCCACCCGGGCGGCTCGACCGGCAGACCAAGGCGGGTGAGCTGATCGGCCACGGCGTCGTCGAGGTCTGCGGCCACCCGCAGCGCCTCGCGGCGGACCCGCTGGTCGAAGGTGTGAACCCCTCGGCGGGGCAGGCCACCTGCCTGCGCCGAGAGGTCCTCACGCAGTGCAGCGCACATCGTCCGGGCCTGGCTGCTCAGTTGCACCCGCGCCAACTGGGTACGCACACGCAGCGGACCGGCCTCTCGAGGCGGGGGCCGAAACGCAGGCGCCTCCGGCACGCCACCCGCTGCTGTCCAGAGCCGCAGCGCACCCCGGGCGACGTCCCGGGCGCATGACCGGTGCCGGTCGGAGACCGGCCCTTTGCTGTAGCGGTGCCAGCGGACCGCGCGGCGAAGATGCGCCGCCACGCACTCCGCGCCCCCGTCGGCATCCACCTCCAGTTCGACCTCCAGGCCGGCGTCCCGCAGCACCCGCGCCGCGGCACGCATCCGGGCCAGCGCCACGGCGTCTGAGGGGACCTCGTGGAACACCGCGTCATGGTGGCAGCCGGCGGCGCCGGGCGCGATTCACCCGCCAAGGCAACTGTTGGGTATCAATCCATGCTGCGATGAGGGCATCCGGGTCCTAATGGGCCACCATGGTCCAATGCATGCACAGAGCCAGGGCACAGTCACGCCCCATGTGCAGGGCACGCAGCACCCTCGCCGGGTGACGAGTTTCCGCTCGCGGCGCTCGGCGTTGACTGAAGCCCAGCAGGACGTCTGGGAACGGTTATGGCCCTCGTTGGGCAGGCCGGCCCTGCGCGACTCCCAGCCGGTGGAGCCGCTCGACGTGGCGGCCTGGTTCGGCCGCAGCGACGCGCGCCTGGTCTGCGAGATCGGCTGCGGAACCGGTACCTCCACGGCAGCCATGGCTGCGACTGAACCCGACGTCGACGTCATCGCCGTCGAGGTCTACCGGCGAGGTCTGGCTCAGCTGCTCAGCGCCGTCGACCGGCATGGGATATCGAACATCCGACTGATCCGCGGTGACGGAGTGGACGTCCTCGAGCAACTCATCGCTCCCGACATGCTCACCGGTGTGCGGGTCTTTTTCCCCGACCCGTGGCCCAAGTCACGGCACCACAAACGGCGGCTGCTGCAGCCCACCACCATCGCGTTGATCTCCGACCGGTTGCACCCCGGCGGAGTGCTGCACGCGGCCACCGATCACGCGGGCTACGCCGAGCAGATTGCTGAAGCCGGCGATGCCGAACCGCGGCTGCGCCGGGTCCGCACTGGTGAGCCGTTACCGATCTCGGTAGACCGTCCCGCCACCAAGTACGAGGGCAAAGCCCGGGACGCGGGCAGCGCCGTTACCGAACTCATCTGGGTGAGGGTCTGACGGGTGAGGCGAAGATGACGGTTATCGAAGAGTCCGCCGCCAGACCGCCGGAGGTCGGACAGACCGAGGTGGAACCGACGGTCAAGCGGGTACTTCTGGTGTGGGACGCCCCCAATCTCGATATGGGGCTGGGAGCACTACTGGGAGGTCGGCCGACCGCGGCCCACCGGCCCCGATTCGACGCCCTGGGCCGCTGGCTGCTGGCCCGTGCCGAGGAGCTGGCCGTGCAATGGCAGGAGGTGTCGATCGAGCCGGTGTCGATCGAGCCCGAGGCGACGGTGTTCACCAACATCGCCCCGGGCAGCGCGGACGTCGTCCGCCCCTGGGTGGAGGCGCTGCGCAACGTGGGTTTCGCGGTCTTCGCCAAACCGAAGATCGACGACGACAGCGACGTGGACAGCGACATGTTGGCCCATATCGCCCTGCGAGAACGTGAAGGGCTGGCCGGGGTGCTGGTCGCCTCAGCCGATGGGCAGGCCTTCCGGCACCCACTGGAGGACATCGCGCGGTCCGGCATCCCGGTCAGCGTGCTTGGATTTCGCGAACATGCCAGCTGGGCGTTAGCGTCGGATAGCTTGGTTTTCGTCGATTTGGAGGACATTCCCGGTGTTTTCCGCGAGCCCCTGCCACGAATCGGCTTGGATTCGCTACCAGAACAAGGTGCGTGGCTGCAGCCCTTCCGGCCGCTGTCCGCGTTGTTGACCTCGCGGCTGTAAATCTAGCGGCGCAGTCGACGCGTTAATTCTTAGTGAGGAGATCGAGTGTTCGCCTGGTGGGGCCGAACCGTTTACCGGTATCGATACATCGTTATCGCTCTCATGGTCACGTTGAGTATCGGTGGCGGGATCTACGGCATGAGCCTGGGCCAGCACGTCACCCAGAGCGGGTTCTACGACGAGGGCAGCCAGTCGGTCAAGGCCTCGCTGGTCGCCGATGCGGCCTACGGCCGCGACACCTCGGGTCACATCGTGGCGATCTACACCGCGCCCGAAGGCAAGACGGTCGACGACCCTGAGTTCACCAAGAAGATTCTGGACAACCTCGACCAGGCACAAAAGGACCATCCCGACGAAATCCTCCGCGCCATCGGGTATTTCAGGAGCCCCGACCTGCTGTCGAACATGGCCGACGCGGAAAAAAAGCACGCCTTCATGTCGATCCAGCTCAAAGGCGATAACGACGACACCATCCTGAACAACTACAAAGCCGTCAAGGACAGCTTGAACATCGACGGCATCGACGTGAAGCAGGCCGGCCTGCAGCCCCTGGCCAACGAGTTGACCGGCACCATCGGCGTGGACCAGAAGCGCGCCGAGATCGCCGCCATCCCACTCGTCGCCGTGCTGCTGTTCTTCGTCTTCGGCGGGGTGGTGGCCGCCAGCCTCCCGGCCATCATCGGCGGTCTGTCCATCGCCGGCGCCCTGGGCATCATGCGGCTGACCGCCGATATCACCCCGGTGCACTTCTTCGCCCAGCCGGTGGTGACCCTGATCGGCCTGGGCATCGCCGTGGATTACGGGCTGTTCATCGTCAGCAGGTTCCGAGAAGAACTCGCCGAGGGCTACGACACCGAGACCGCGGTACGGCGCACAGTGATGACCGCGGGCCGCAC
>CAXNJA010000029.1:0-23418 GCA_964202555.1 Mycobacterium sp. | reverse complement strand
ACCCCCAACATCCTGCTCGACGACGTCTCCATCTCCCCGCTGGGCTTTGACCCGCTGGCCTCGGTGATCACCCCGAACCTGTTCCCCGGCGCCTCGATCAGCTCGGATCTGGGTAACGGCCCGGGCATCCAGGAGGTCGCGACCTTCTCGGTTGACGTCGAGGGCCCGGAAGGCTCGGTCGCGGTGGCCAACGCCCACGGCACCGTCACCGGTGCGGCCGGTGGGGTGCTGCTGCGCCCGTTCGCCCGGCTGATCTCGGGCACCGGCGACAGCGTCACCACCTACGGCGAACCCTGGAACATGAACTAGCACGGCGCAGACCAGAACGGGCCCCCGGCGAATCGCCGGGGGCCCGTTCTGGTTCTTTGTGCCGGATGACTACTTGCGGAGCTTCGTGATATCGATGGCGCGCTCGAACTCCGGTGCGGTGTCCGAGCCGCCGAGGGCGTCGCGAATCTCGGTGAGCAGACGGTTGGTCTTGTCGGCTGCCGGCTCAGCGGAACCCTTGCTGCGCATCTTGTTGTAGGGCACCACGACCAAGAAGTAGACGACCGCGGCCACCAGGACGAAGTTGATCGCTGCGGACAGCAGCACGTTGAGGTCGATGGACTGACCGCCGCCGATGTTGATCTTGAGGATGCCGTATGACGCATCCGCACCCGCGCCGATCCGGTTGATCAGGGGCTGGATGATGCTGTCGGTGAACTTGGTGACCAGCCCGGTGAACGCGGTACCGATGACCACCGCAACCGCCAGGTCGACGATGTTGCCGCGGGCCAGGAACTCCTTGAAACCTTTTAACACGGTGAGCCTTTCTTTGCTGAAATGTGCCGTCGAGCGACGAAAGCCTAGCGCACCGGGGGCGGCCGTCCGCGCGGGTAAACACACTGTTCAGTGGATTGTCAGGGTCACTTCCTGCACCAGTGTGGCCGCGGCAAGCGTGTGGGCGGCCGCGGCCGGCAGTGCCACCAGGACCACTCTGCCGTCGCCGGCGGCGGCCGACACGAGCACCACCACTGCTCCGACCGCCAATAATCGGGGACGCGCCGTACTGTCGGCCGGCGGTGCGCCCAGGATGTCGACGACATCGCCGGGGCGGATCAGGTCCAGCACCGCAGCGTCGGCGAGGTGAACCGGCACCGTCCGGGCGTTCGGGCCGACACTCAGGCCGGTCAGTCTGGAGCCCAGCACACGGGCGTCGGTCAGGATCTCCCCGCGCCGGGACGGACCGGCCAGCGTGGCGCCCACTGCCGCGTCCAGGGTGGTCACGGCGCCGTCGGGAAGAGTGCCGGCCGGGCGACTACTCAGGGCGACGTCGTCGGGAGTCACGGTGATTCCGGGGGCGAGGTCACGCGTGGCCACCACGACCTCGCGCGACGTACTGTGCGGGTCCGGTCGCCACGCGGCAACACCTGCCAGTAGGACCAAGACTCCCGCGGCGATGCGCCGCGCCAGTGCCGTGCGGGCAAAGTCGGGCTTGATTGCGCGTGAAATTCGGCTCAGCACAGTGGGATTGAGCGAGTCACCCATGCCGGCCACGGTAAGGCCGCGGCAGGCGCTAGGCCGTCCGGGTGCCCGCGAGGCTGTGGATAACGCCTAACCGGCGGTGGCGGCCGGGGTGGAACTGGTTGGCGTCGATGAGGCCGAGGATGACGTGGACCCAGACGGGGTGTCCGAACCCGACGACTTCTCCGCCGACGATGAGGCCGAGGAACTTGCCTTCTCCGAACTCGAGGAATCCGCAGCCACCGTGGCGGACTTACCGCCCTCCCGGCTGTCGGTGCGGTAAAAACCGCTGCCCTTGAACACCACGCCGACCGAGTTGAACAGCTTGCGCAGCCGGCCCGAACACTGCGGACAACTCGTCAGCGCGTCGTCTGTGAAGGCCTGGACGGCGTCGAACCGGTTGTCGCACTCGGTGCAGGCATAGCTGTAGGTCGGCACATCAACCTCCGGGAAAGACTGGTTTTTAGCACTCTACCGCGTCAAGTGCTAGCACCGCCATGTAGCGGGATCAGCCCACCGCCGGGAGTGAGCACGTGGGTCATCGGCACATCGTGGGGTTCACGAGGCAGTTCATCGACAAGGTCGACGTCGCGCACCACCGCCACCAGGTGTGTCCCCGGGGCGCACAGCGGTAGTGACCGGTCGTAGAAACCGCCGCCCCGGCCCAGGCGCACGCCGCGACGGTCGACCGCCAGGGCCGGCACCAGAACGACGTGCGCCTCAGCAAGCGCGGACGCCGGCAGTGCCGCTCCGGCGGGTTCGGTCAGTCCGAACCGCGCCGCGCTCAGCCGGCCGGCAACGTAGCGGCCCCACTGCAGCGGCAGGTGTTCACCGGCCGGGCCGGTAGACACCACCGGGAGGAGGACCGTTTCGCACAGATCGGCAAGAACGTCGAGCATTTCCAGCGAACCGGGTTCGGTACGGGTAGGGACATAGGCGGCGACAATCAGGGCGTTGCCCACCGTCTCGGGAAGGTGGCCGCAGATCTGCTGGGACTCCACCCGGCGCACGTCGTCGGGTACCGCGCGGCGGGCGGCGAGCAGTTCGCTGCGTAGCGACTGTTTGCCATCGTCGGCCATGCCCTACACCTTGGCAGCGGCACCGTTTCAGCGCCACCGCCCCGGCGGGTTATTGTCTTGGCCATGCTCAGCAAGCGGGTGCCGATTCCGCGTACCGCGATCGTGCCGGCGGCGGGCCTGGGCACCCGGTTCCTGCCGGCCACCAAGACGGTGCCGAAGGAGTTGCTGCCAGTCGTCGACACCCCGGGCATCGAGCTGGTGGCCGAGGAGGCCGCCGAAGCCGGAGCCGAGCGACTGGTGATCGTCACCTCCGAGGGCAAAGACGGCGTCGTCGCGCACTTCGTCGAGGATCTGGTGCTTGAGGGCACCCTGGAGGCCCGCGGCAAAAAAGCCATGCTGGCCAAGGTCCGCAAGGCGCCGGCGCTGATCAAGGTCGAATCAGTGGTGCAGGCCGAACCCCTCGGACTCGGACACGCCGTGGGCTGTGTCGAACCGCTGCTCTCACCCGATGAGGACGCCGTCGCGGTGCTGCTGCCCGACGACCTGGTGCTCCCCACCGGTGTCCTGGTCACGATGGCCAAAGTCCGCGCGAAGCGGGGCGGCACCGTACTGTGCGCCTTCGAGGTCGACCCCGACGAGGTCAGCGCGTACGGCGTCTTCGACGTCGAACCGGCGCAGGACACCACCAACCCGGACATCATGCGGGTCAAGGGAATGGTGGAGAAGCCCCCCGTCGACAAGGCGCCGTCGCGCTACTCCGCGGTCGGCCGCTATCTGCTGGACCGCGCCATTTTCGACGCACTGCGACGGGTCGACCCGGGTTCGGGCGGGGAGATTCAACTCACCGACGCCATCGCACTGCTGATCGCCGAAGGTCACCCGGTACACGTCGTGGTGCATCATGGTTCTCGACACGACTTGGGAAATCCCGGCGGCTATCTGAAGGCTGCGGTTGACTTTGCGTTGGACCGTGACGACTACGGCCCCGATCTGCGGCAGTGGTTGGTGCAACGGTTGGCTCAGACCGACCGCTAGGGGTGCGGCACGCCGGTCCGTGAGGCGGGAGAGGCAGCCCCGTCAGAAAGGCAGCACTGTGCGTTCGGTCGAGGAACAGCAGGCCAGGGTGACGGCCGCCGCTGTCGCGCCGAGGCCCGTCCGGGTACCCATCGCAGAGGCGCAGGGCCTGATGTGTGCCGAGGAAGTGGTGACCGAGCAGCCCATGCCGGGCTTCGACCAGGCCGCCATCGACGGCTACGCGGTGCGCAGTGTGGATATCAGTACCGCCGGCGACGGTGCGCAGGTCGTGTTGCCGGTGATGGGTGTGATCGAGGCGGGCGACCGGATGCCCACCCGGTTGCAGCCCAACCAGGCCGCCCGCATCCAGACCGGGGCGTCGATGCCCACCCTGGCCGACGCGGTGTTGCCGTTGCGCTGGACCGACGGCGGTGCGACCCGGGTGCAGGTGCTGCGCGGAGTCCGCTCCGGTGCCTACGTGCGTCGCATCGGCGACGACGTCCAGCCCGGCGACGTGGCTGTGCGCGCCGGGGCGATCATCGGCCCGGCCCAGGTCGGTCTGCTCGCGGCCGTGGGCCGCGAGCGGGTGCTGGTCCATCCCAAGCCGCGGGTCTCGGTGATGAGCGTGGGGGCGGAACTCGTCGACATCTCCCGGACCCCCGGCAACGCGCAGGTCTATGACGTCAACTCCTATGCCCTTGCGGCCGCCGCTCGCGACGCCGGGGCCGAGGCCACCCGGATCGGCATCGTGAGCACCGACCCGCAGGAACTGCGTGAGGTGGTCGAAAGCCAACTCAGCCGCAGCGAAGTGGTGGTGATCGCCGGAGCGGTCGGGGGTGCGGCGGCGGAGAACCTGCGCGCGGTGCTGTCCCAGCTGGGCAACATGGAGGTCAGCCGGATCGCGATGCACCCCGGGTCGGTGCAGGGCTTCGGTCAGCTTGGGCCAGAAGGGGTTCCGACGTTTCTGCTGCCGGCCAACCCGGTCAGTGCGCTGGTCGTTTTCGAAGTCATGGTGCGTCCGCTGATTCGGCTGTCGCTGGGCAAGCGTCAGCCGATGCGGCGGTTCGTTCGGGCGCGGACGATCGCCCCGATCGTCTCGGTGCCCGGCCGGACCGGTTTTCTGCGCGGCCAGTTGCTCCGCGACCAAGACACCGGCGATTATCTGGTCGAAGCCATCAGTGAGGCTGCGGGCGGGTCATCGCATCTGCTCGCATCCCTGGCGGAGGCGAACTGTCTGGTGGTGGTGCCCAGCGAGGTCGCCGAGATTCCGGCCGGCGAGTTCGTTGATGTGGCCTTCCTGGCTCAGCGCGGCTGACGGCCGGGAACCCTGCCGTGAGTGTGTGGGGGCGAGGTGCTGCGCATCCGGGCTGGCCGGCCGCGGTGGGGCCGTTGCGGGTGCCCGGCGGTGTTGTCCGGCTGCGGCCGGCGCGGATGCGGGATGCCGCGAACTGGAGTCGCACCCGGCTGGCCGAGCGGGACAATCTGGAGCCCTGGGAACCGTCGGCGGACCTGGATTGGGTTCAGCGCCATAGTGTTTCGGCCTGGCCCCCGATGTATTCGGGGCTTCGGGCCGAGGCTCGGAAGGGTCGCATGCTGCCCTACGTCATCGAGGTGGATGGCCACTATCGTGGCCAGTTGACGGTCGGCAATGTCTCACACGGTGCGCTTCGGTCGGCCTGGATCGGCTACTGGGTTTCCAGTGAAGTCACCGGAGCCGGGGTGGCCACCGGCGCCCTGGCCTTGGGGCTCGACCATTGTTTCGGACCCGTCGGCCTGCATCGCGTCGAGGCGACCGTGCGACCGGAGAATGCCGCGAGCCGCAGGGTCCTGACCAAGGTGGGCTTCCGGGAGGAGGGCCTACTCAAGCGCTACCTCAACGTCGACGGCGCCTGGCGGGATCACCTTCTGGTGGCCATGACGGTCGAGGAGTTGGACGGTTCGGTGGCGGCCGCACTGGTCCGGCGGGGACTTGCGCGCTGGGTCTGAATCCGACACGGCTGTTACGAATGTGACATTTGAGGCTGTTGGTGCTTGTCCTTCGGGAATTACACGTGTGTAATTGGTCCGGCGCGCCGCCAATGATGGCGGACGTCACGGACCTAGCCTGGTTCGGGAAAGGAGCAGGCCTCATGCCAAGCATCCCCCAGTCACTTCTCTGGATCTCACTCGTGGTGCTGTGGCTATTTGTCCTGGTGCCGATGCTCGTCAACAAACGCGACACCGTCCGGCGGACAAGTGACGTCGCGTTGGCCACCCGCGTGGTCAACAACGGTGCCAAGTCCCGGCTGATCCGGCGCAGCGGTCCGTCCGCCGGCCACCGCCACGACCCGGACTGGCGGCCTGTCGAGGAGTTCGTCGAGGACTATCCCGATATCGACGACGACGCTGTCGGCGAAGTGGAGGACTTCGCGAATCAACGCGAAATGATCCGGGAGTATGACGACGCCGTCCGCGACGCCCGGGTCGGTAGCCGGTCCCGGTCGGTCATGGTTGTCGCCGCGGTGCGGGAACAATCCTTTGTCGAGCACGATTACCTCGACGTCGATGTGGTGGATGAGAACTCCGGTGCGCTGCCGGTGGGTGGCGCCGGCGTGCAGGGCAGCCCTTTCGATTCGCTGCGGCCCGACCAGCCTCCGGTCGAGGGGGATGCTGTGCGCGGGGAATTCACCGAGGTCGAGGTAGAGGTCGACGCCGTTGCCGAAGCAGCCGAACCCGTCGAAGTCCTCAACGTTTCCGCCCAGCCCGCAACCCCCGGCGATGACACAGAAGCAGAGCGCAACGCTGCTGCCGATAAGAGCTCAGCCGGTGAGAAGAACGCCGGCGAGTACGAATACATCGACGACACATCAGGATTAGAGGCCGAAGCCGCGGACGACGACGACCGTGTCGCGCCGCTAGGTTCCCGTTCCTCCTCCAGTCGGCAGCGGCGGCTGTCCACCGATACCGCCGCCGCGGTCAGTGCGCGCAAGTACCGCTTCCGCAAGCGGGTGCTGATGGTGATGGCCGCGCTGATGATGCTCAGCGCAGTGCTGTCCTTCACGGTCAGCCCCGCGCTGTGGTGGTCCGGCGGTGCGGTTGCGACGGTGACGGCGCTCTACCTGGCTTACCTGCGCCGCCAGACCCGCATCGAGGCCCAGGTGCGGCGTCGCCGCCAACACCGCACCGCGCGGGTACGCCCCGTCGCCGACGAAGCGTCCGCGCCGCGCAGTCCGGAGGTCGACTTCACCGAGTTCCCTACCCGGGTCCAGCGCCTTGGAGCAGCGGTGCTGGACATCGACGACGAGGATCCGGTTTTCGAGCACCTCGACGAGGTGCCGTACAGCCGTCGGCACTACGGCCGCCCGCAGGCGCCGTCTCGGGACCTGCCGAGGGCGTCGGGTCAGTAGGAACCCTCAACCGTCCAGGCTGGTAATCTCCTTCCCACTACGGGGCTATGGCGCAGTTGGTAGCGCGACTCGTTCGCATCGAGTAGGTCAGGGGTTCGATTCCCCTTAGCTCCACCGCTGTGGCGACCTCGCCGCACACGCAGTGCGGGGTCTCCGTGACTTTGGGCAATTCCGGGAACTTGGGGCAATGATGCGTCGGCATGTCGCTGGCCGCGCCGAAAAGAATCCGGAAAATCCCAGGTCAAACCCGTTCCAGTGAAAATGTGACGTATTCGACGGCGATAGCGAGCCAGCAATGCGTCCTTCGTCGATATCTCTCCGTTATGTTTTCGTGATGCTTTCGAATAGGTCACGTGATGTGCGGAATGGGTTATCGGGTCTCGCTGCAGCGCTCATTGTTTCGGCTTCTTTGGTGACCGCCCCGGCCATCGGCGCCGATCCCGGGCCTGCCGAACAACCCAGCGGCCCGGTCACGCATCTGTCGGCGTCCTCGGGCAGCGTGGTGCGCGGCGCAGCACCGGCCGACCTGGCCACTGGCCTCCCAGCTGAACTGCCCGCCGGTGCACCCGTCGTGGTCCCGGCCGCACTTGTGGACAACCCCGCGATGCTGCCGTCCGGCGACGCTCCCGAACAAGGCTTACAGATCAAGACACTCCTGGCGGCCCGCAGCATCAGCGCCGACTTCCCGCAGATCACCTCGATGATCGGGGTGCGCCCGGACGCCAAGCCGTGGCATCCGCGGGGCCTGGCGATCGACGTGATGATTCCCAATCCCGGCAGCGCTGAGGGAATCGCCCTCGGCGATGCGATCCTGGACTACGCCATGCGCAATGCCGACCGGTTCGGTCTGCAGGACGTGATCTGGCGCGGCGTGTACTACACGCCCGCCGGGCCCAGCGGATCGGGCTACGGTCACTTCGACCACGTGCACATCACCACCACCGGGGGTGGTTACGCGGGCTGACCGCGGGCGTCTTCCAACCGTCCGGGGCGGCGGTGCGGGGGACGGTTACTTCTTCTGCAGTGCGCGGGCGAGTCCGTTGTTGATGGCCTTGAGCGTCGAAATTCGGGCGAACTGCTTGTTGTTGGCGGGAATCACATGCCAGCGCGCCCGGTCGGTGGTGGTGCGCAACACCATCTGGTCGACGGCCTGGACGTAGTCGTCCCAGCGTTCCCGGTTGCGGTAGTCCTCTTCGGTGATCTTGTGCTTCTTGTATTCGGTGTCCTCACGTGCCTTGAAGCGGGAGAGTTGCTCCTCGGGAGATACGTGTAGCCAGAACTTGGCCACGTAGTTCCCGTGCTCGACCATCTGCGCCTCGAAGTCATTGATCTCGTCGAAAGCCCGTTGCCACTCCGCGGGATGGGCGAACCCCTCCACTCGTTCCACCAGCACCCGGCCGTACCAGGTGCGGTCGAAGATGACGAACTTGCCCGCCGGCGGCAGATCACGCCAGAACCGCCACAGGTAGTGGTACTTGCGCTCTTCCTCAGTGGGCGAAGCCACCGGGATGACCCGGTAGTCGCCCGCTTCCAGCGCCCCGGTGATGCGACGGATCACCCCGCCCTTGCCGGCGGCGTCCCAGCCCTCGAAGGCCAGCACCGTGCCGATCCCACGCTTGCGGGCCTCCATGGACTGCTTCTTGAGTTTGGCCTGCTCCTTGGCCAACTGCTCGCGGTATTCCGCTTTAGTGATCGTCTGATCCAGGTCCACCCCGGAGAGGACGTTTGCCGCCGCGTCGTAGTCGCCGAATACCGACGCGGCCAGCGCCGGTCCGCGGTGCAACTCCGCTTCGCCGAGTCGGGCGGTCATGGCGGACAGGATCGTCTTCGCGACAGTCAGGTCGCGGTACCGCGAGTCGGTGGACTCGACGATCGTCCACGGTGCTCCGGGCCCACTTGTTTCGCGCAGAATCCGCTCGGCGATGGGTAGCACTGGTCCGAGGCTGTCCAGTGCCGACCAGTCGCGCTTGTCCACCTGCCAGCCGGCGTGCGGATCCTTGGCGGCCTTCTTCAGTTTCTTCTTCTGCTCCTTGGCCGGAGTGTGCAGGAAGAACTTCAGGATCAGCGCTCGGTCGGCCACCAATTCGTTCTGCATGTTGGCGATATGGCGCAGCCAGATGGAGAAGTGCGGCTCGTCGATCTCACCGTGGGCACGTTGGATCGCCGCGCGCATCAGACCGCCGACAAAGAACGCGGCCCGACCCTTGGGCGGCAGCGACCGCCACAGCCGCCACAGCTGGGGTCGCTGCAGCTCCTCCTCGGTGGGATCGGCGAATACCCGGGTGTCGGCGAATCGGGAGTCCATCCACTCGTTGAGCCGATTCACAAGTTCGTTGGCCGCCAGCCTGTCGTCGCCGGCGATCCAGATGATGACCGGGAAGTCGGCGCTGCGCAGGTCGTACTGGGCGTTGATCAGTCCGAGACGTAGCTCTGGGATAGCCGCCTCGTAGTCGTCCTTGCTGACCTTGTTGCCGACTTCGCACACCTCAAGCACGCCTGACTCCCTCTTTCCGCATGGTTAACGAAAGGTGAACTCACCCTCTCACCACCGGGGGGCCGACGGGGCTGCTTTCCTAGGTTGCGCTTCGCTCGTCGCTTTCCAGAGCGTCGAGCACCAAGATCCGCGCGCCGATCTCTTCAGACTCCGAGACCGCATATTCGGTGCTGCCGATACGCAGCAGTTCGCTCAGTGTTTCTTGATCGTACTGGGCCGGTTGGGTGGAATCGATGAAGTCCTCGATGAGTTCGACGAACCGCTCCGGGTAGTCGTGATACGGGAAATGTCCAGAGTTCGCGAACACCTCGAGTCGCGAGCCGGGCATCGCGGCATGCACCATGTGTGCATGGGAAACCGGGATAACGACATCTTTGTCGCCCCAAACCAGTTGCACCGGAATGTATTCCGTCAAGTAACAACGGTCCAGCATGGTGACGACTTGTCCGCGCCAATCCACCACCGCGCGCAGGGTCCGGGTGAAGGCGGCCGAGGCGGTCGGCTCGGGAAGCTCGGCGAGGATCCGAAGCGCGTTGGGGATGTCGCGCCCGATCCCGGTCGACCCGGCCACGGTTGTCAGCAGATTTCCGAACATTTGCAGAGTTGGCATAACCAGCGGAAGTCGTAGCAGGGCAAGCGCCTCTCCGCCACCGGGCATCGCCGCCAGCCGCAGCGCGATGTTGACTTCCTTGGTTACGCCGCCGGAACTGACCAGGATCAGCCTGTCCACCAGATGCGGGAACTGGTAGGCGAACTGCATGGCCACCCCGCCGCCGAGCGAGTGGCCCACTACGGTCACCTTGCTGATCCCCAGCACGCTGAGCAGATCGCGCATGCCGTTGGCATAGGCGGCCACCGAGTAGTCCGCCCGAGGCTTGTCGGACTGGCCGTGGCCCAGCAGGTCGGGTGCGACCACGGTGAACCGGCGGGCGAGCTTGGCGTGCACCGGTTGCCAGGCTGCGGAGTTATCACCGACGCCGTGGATCAGCAGGATTGCCGGGCCGGAGCCCGCGATGCGGTAGGCCCGCCGGTAGCCGTGGATGGTGAGGAATCTCAGTTCCGGCGCCGGCTCGACAACGTCGTCAGGCTGCGATTCAGGATGGGGATGTGCCATATCCACCTCGCCGTCCGGGCCGGCCGACTCTGATACCGGCGACGGATGAATCCTAGGCGCGTCGTGGTGCCCAGGCCACTCGAACGGGGGGTGTCGCGCTATTCGTTGTCGCCGCCGGTGGCCAGCGTGGCGGCCATCGAGGCGTCGGTCTGCACCCCTCGCGCCGCCGGCCACACCCAATCCCGCACCTCAGGAATGTCGTCGCCGTGCGCCCGGGTGTATTCCCTGGCCTGGATGCGTTTGTCCTGCATCTGTTGGCGCAGTCCGGCGTAGCGCGAGCCCAGGCCCGCAACCCGGTCGATCACGTCGATCACCAGGTGATAGCGGTCCAGGTCGTTGAGCATCACCATGTCGAAGGGCGTGGTGGTGGTGCCCTCCTCCTTATAGCCCCGGACGTGAATCCGGGCGTCGTTGCTGCGGCGGTAGACCAGGCGATGGATCAGCCAGGGATAGCCGTGGTAGGCGAAGATCACCGGCTTGTCGGCGGTGAAGACCGTGTCGAACTCGCGGTTGGACATCCCGTGGGGATGTTCGCTCTCATCCTGTAGACGCATCAGGTCGACGACGTTGACGAAGCGCACTTTCAAGTCCGGGATGTGCTGACGGAGCAGGTCGGCGGCGGCCAGTGCCTCCAGGGTCGGGACGTCACCGGCAGCGGCAAGCACCACATCGGGGTCGCTGCCGTGCTGCTCGGTGCCGGCCCAGGCCCAAATGCCCAGCCCCCGGGTGCAGTGCGCGACCGCCTCATCCATGGTCAGGAAGTTCGGATGCGGTTGCTTTCCGGCGACCACCACGTTGACGTACTGCCGCGACCGCAGGCAGTGGTCGTAGGTGGACAGCAGGGTGTTGGCGTCCGGGGGTAGGTAGACCCGGACTACCTCGGCGCTCTTGTTGACCACATGGTCGATGAAGCCCGGATCCTGGTGGCTGAACCCGTTGTGGTCCTGGCGCCAGACATGGCTGGAGAGAAGGTAATTCAAGCTCGCGATCGGGCGGCGCCACGGGATCTCATTGGTCACCTTGAGCCACTTGGCGTGCTGGTTGAACATCGAGTCGATGATGTGGATGAACGCCTCGTAGCAGTTGAACAGACCGTGCCGGCCGGTCAGCAGATAACCCTCGAGCCAGCCCTGCATCTGGTGCTCGGACAGCATCTCGACGACCCGTCCGGCGCGGGCCAGGTGGTCGTCGACCTCGGGGCCGAAGAACTCGGCGTTCCACTGCTTGTCGGTGACCTCGAAAACCGACTGCAGCCGGTTGGAGGCTGTCTCGTCGGGGCCGAAGATGCGGAAGTTGTCGGGGTTGAGCCGCACCACGTCGGTCAGCCACTGGCCCAGCACCCGGGTGGCCTCGGCGAATGACCCACCCGGTGAAGGCACATCGACGCCAAAGTCGCGGAAGTCGGGCAGGCGAAGGTCCTTGAGCAGCAGTCCGCCGTTGGCGTGCGGGTTGTCGCTCATCCGCAGCGGGCCGGCCGGGGCGAGTTCGGCGATGGACTCGTGCAGCCTGCCGTTCTCGTCGAACAGTTCATCGGCGCGATAGGAACCCAGCCAGTCGGCGAGCACCTGCAGATGCTCCGGGGTGTCCCGCGCGCTGGCCAATGGAACCTGATGGGCACGCCAGGATCCGGTGGTCTTCTTTCCGTCGATGTAAGCCGGCCCGGTCCAGCCCTTGGGGTGCCGGAAGATGATCATCGGCCAGCGGGGCCGCGACTCGTCTCCGGCTGCGGCGTTGGCCTTGATCGCGGCGATCTCGTCGAGTACGTCGTCGAGCAAGCGGGCGAACCGGCGGTGGGCATCGATGTGCTCCCCGACGTCTCCTGAGTCCTCCTTCACGTCGAAGAAGTACGGATTGTGGCCGTAGCCCACCATCAGGCTGCGCAGCTCGTCCTGCGGAATGCGATCCAGCACAGTGGGATTGGCGATCTTGTAGCCGTTGAGGTGAAGGATCGGCAGCACGACGCCGTCTTTGGCCGGATGCATGAACTTGTTGGAGTGCCAACTGGTGGCCAGCGCGCCGGTCTCCGCCTCCCCGTCGCCGACCACCGCGGCGACCAGCAGGTCGGGGTTGTCGAAGGCCGCGCCGTAGGCATGCGACAGCGCGTAGCCGAGTTCGCCGCCCTCATGGATGGAGCCGGGTGTCTCCGGAGCGACGTGGGAGGGGATGCCGCCGGGGAAGGAGAACTGGCGGAACAACCGGCGCAGGCCCTCGGCGTCCTGGGTGATGTCCGGGTAGTACTCGGTGTAGCTGCCGTCGAGGTAGGCGTTGGCCACCAGGCCGGGACCGCCGTGGCCCGGTCCGGTGATGTAGATGGTCGACTGGCTGCGGTCCTTGATGGCCCGGTTGAGGTGGGCGTAGAGGAAGTTCAGGCCCGGGGTGGTACCCCAGTGTCCGAGCAGTCGGGGCTTGACGTCGTCGCGGTTCAGGGGTCTGCGCAGCAACGGGTTATCGATCAGGTAGATCTGTCCGACCGACAGATAGTTCGCGGCTCGAAACCAGCCGTCGATCCGCCCGATCACCTCATCGCTCAACTCGCCGTGTGAGCCTGAGCGCCAGGAGCTTTGAGTCGTCACGGTCATCTTTCCCCTTGCTGTATCACTGGTGTGGTGTCACTTACCCTTGATAGTCACCGGTTGGACGTTCCAGATCTCGTCGCAGTACTCGGCGATCGAGCGGTCTGAGGAGAACTTCCCACTGCGGGCGCTGTTGAGGATCGACATCCGCGCCCAGGTATTCCGGTTGTGCCAGGTGCGGTCGACCTCCGCCTGGCAGCGGATGTAGTCGGCATAATCGGCCATCACCAGGAACGGGTCATGGTCGACGAGGTTGGACACCAGTGGGGCGAACACCTCGGTGTCACCGCCGGAGAAGTGACCGTCTGCGATCGCGGCGATGGCAGCCGCCAGTTCGGGATTGTCGGCGACATAGGCGCGGGGACGATACCCCTTGGCCAGCAGGTCCCCGACTTCCTGCACGGTCAGGCCGAACAGGAAGAAGTTCTCCGCGCCGGCCTCCTCGCGCATCTCGACGTTGGCGCCGTCGAGGGTGCCGATGGTCAACGCCCCGTTCATCATGAACTTCATGTTTCCGGTACCCGACGCTTCTTTGCCCGCGGTGGAGATCTGCTCGGAGAGGTCCGCGCCCGGATAGATCAACTGCCCGTTCTGCACGTTGAAGTTCGGGATGAAAGCGACCTTCATCTGACGGTTGACGGCGGGGTCGTTGTTGACCGTCTCGGCGACGGAGTTGATGAGCTTGATGATCAGCTTGGCGATGAAGTAGCCGGGTGCCGCCTTGCCGCCGAAAATGAAAGCGCGGGGGGCGATCTGAAGGTTCGGGTTGGCCTTGAGCCGGTTGTAGAGCGTGATGATGTGCAGCGCATTGAGGTGCTGACGCTTGTACTCGTGTATGCGCTTCACCTGGACGTCGAACATCCAATCCGGGTCGAGATCGATGCCGGTCCTGGATTCGATGTAGTCGGCCAGCCTGGCCTTGTTCTCCCGCTTGACGGCGCCCCAGCGCTGCTGGAACGCCGGGTCATCGGCGTAGCGTTCCAGGCCACGCATTTTCTGCAGATCCACCATCCAGCCCTCGCCGATGGTCTGGTCGAGAAGTTTGCGAAGACCGGGGTTGGACAGGCCGACGAACCGGCGCGGCGTGACGCCGTTGGTCTTGTTGAAGAACCGCTCCGGCCACATTTCGTAGAAGTCTTTGAGGATGGTGGTCTTGACCAGTTCGGAATGCATCGCAGCGACACCGTTGATCGCGTGGCTGCCGACGGTCGCCAGATGGGCCATCCGGATGTTGCGGTTGCCGTCCTCCCCGATCAGCGACATCCGACGGATGCGTGCGTCATCGCCGGGGAACCGTGCCCGCACCTCGTCGAGGAAGCGGCGGTTGATCTCGTAGATGATTTCCAGGTGCCGCGGCAGGAACCGCTCGAACATGTGCAACGGCCAGGTTTCCAGCGCCTCGGGCAGCAGGGTGTGGTTGGTGTAGGCCAGCGTCGCCACGGTGATCTGCCAGGCCTCCTCCCAGCTGAAGCCCCGCTCGTCGATCAGCAGCCGCATCAACTCGGCAACGGCGATCGACGGGTGAGTGTCGTTGAGCTGGACGGCAACTCGGTCAGGCAGGTGATGGGCGGTCAGGCCGGCGAAGTCCTCCAGCAGGTGCAGAATGTCCTGCAGCGAGCAGGACACGAAGAAGTACTGCTGTAGCAGTCGTAGCTGTTTGCCGACCTCAGGTTCGTCGTTGGGATAGAGCACCTTGGTCACATTCTCCGAAACCACCTGGTCCTCGACCGCCCGGTAGTAGTCCCCGGAGTTGAACGCCTCCAGCGCCAGCGCGTTGACGGCGTTGGCGCTCCACAGCGTCAGGGTGTTGCAGGTGTTCACCCCATAGCCCTGAATCGGGGTGCCGTAGTAGACGCCCTTGACGATCCGCTCGGGGACCCAGCGGGCCTGCGATTGGCCCGCGGCGTCGGTGTAGTGCTCGGTATGGCCGCCCCAACCGACCTGGTAATTCAGTTCCGGCTTGGCGATCTCCCACGGGTTGCCCGACGCCAGCCAGTTATCCGTGTGCTCCACCTGCCAGCCGTCGCGGATCTCCTGGTCGAAGATGCCGAACTCGTAGCGAATTCCGTAGCCGATCGCCGGCCGCTGCAGGGTCGCCAGCGACTCCAGATAGCAGGCTGCAAGCCGGCCCAGGCCCCCGTTACCCAGGCCCGGTTCCTCCTCGCAGGCCACCACACTGTCGAAGTCCTGGCCGAGTTCGGCCAGCGCCGCCCGGGCCTCGTCTTCAAGATCCAGGTTGAGCAGGTTGTTGGCCAGATGCGGACCCATCAGGAACTCCGCGGACAGGTAGACCGCAACCTTGCGGGAAAGGTCCAGGTAGGTCTGGGTGGTGTCGCTCCAGCGCTTCTGCATCCGGTCCCGCACGGCCAGGGCGAGCGCGTGGTAGTAGTGCTGCGGTTCCAGTAACTGAGTGGGGCGGCCCAGGGTGTAGCGCAGATGGTCTTCGATCGCCTTGCGCAGTGAGGTGGACGTCATCCCGGTGCGGACATCTTCACCCTCCTGGGCCGAACCGTCAGCCGACGTATAGATGACCTCGCTCATGTGGTGCTCTCCCCGTTGTAGTCCGACCCCGTTGCAGTCCGGCCCTTGGTGTGGCTGCGAGTATGGCACCGGCGCTGGGCGCTCACCTGCGGTTCGGGTAACTGGGGGGTGAACTTTTAGCCGGGGCGAAGCCCATTCAGGCGTAGCGTATTCAGCCATGCTGAGGCGACGCGAGGTGCTCGCCGGAGCACTCTCCCTTGTCCCGCCGTCGGGTGACCGCGTGGTGGATGTCGCGGTGATCGGCGCCGGAATCGCCGGCCTGTCCGCAGCCGACACCGCCATCAAGGCCGGATTGAGTTGCGTGGTGCTCGAAGCCCGGGACCGGGTCGGCGGCCGGATCTGGACGTCCACCGAGTGGCCCGATCTACCGGTCGATCTGGGCGCCTCGTGGATCCACGGCACCGAGGGCAACCCGATCTGCGACGAGGCCAACCGGTTGGGCATCGACACCGCCGTTTTCGACGTCGGTTCCTTCGACGGCGACGGATCGGCGGAGTACTACTCGCCCAACGGGATACTCGCCGACGCCGATCACATCGACATGCAACTCGCCCGTGTTCTGCGACATCTGGAGGACGCCGCAGCCACGGACGGAGCCGATCGGCTATCGCTGCGCGCGGCGATCGACTCGCTGCCCCGGCCGTTGAGGAACCTCGCCCGAACCCCCACCGTGGCAGCTGCCCTGACCGACTACGCCGGCGATTACAGCGCGACTCCGGAGGAGTTGGCGTTGAGCGTGCTGGACGAAGAGGACTTCTTCGGCGGCGCCCAGCGGGTATTCCCCGGCGGGTACGGCCAACTCGCCGACCGACTCGCCGAGGGTCTGCCGGTACAACTGAATACCGCGGTGACGGCGTTATCGCTACGCGCACCGGACCACGTCGCAGTGGACACCGCGAGCGGCCGGTGGCGGGCGGCGAAGGTGATCGTCACCGTCCCGCTCGGTGTGTTGAAAAGCAGCGCAATCGAATTCGACCCGCCGCTACCCGCTGCGCACACCAGCGCGATTGAACGGCTGGGTTTCGGCCGGTTCGAAAAACTGGTGCTGCGCTTCGACACCGCCTTCTGGGATGACGTCGACCAGATCCAGGTCTCAGGCCGGCTCGGCGAGCCGTTCTCCGGCTGGTACAACCTGGCCCGGGTGACCGGGGCCCCGGCACTGATGGCGCTCAACGGCGGAGTGGCTGCGGCGGCGGTCGGGGAGATGACCGTCGGGAGCCAGAGTGATCTCGCCTCGGAGGTGCTGGCCGGGATCTACCCGGGCCGGTTCCGGCCGCCGCTGGCCGCCCAGGCCTCACGCTGGTCGACCGACGTATTCAGCCGGGGTTCCTACTCGTTCACCGCGGTCGGTTCCGGCGAACAGGACCGCGTGACGCTCGCCGAGCCGGTCGATGATCGGCTGTGGCTGGCTGGTGAGGCCCAGCATCCGACGTTGCATTCAACGGTGCACGGGGCGTGGTTGAGTGGGAGAGCAGCGGCTGAACAGGTGACGGCCTAGCGTTGTACCGCTGCCGCCCGGTGGTAGATCGACTCTGAATTGAAGGACTTACAGTGCTGGAACGCATCGCCCGATCAGCCGTGGCCGTGCCGCGACGCGTCATCATCGCGGCCGCACTGCTGGCTGTGCTGCTCGGGGCCTTCGGCATCCCGGTGGCGGACAAGCTCTCCCCAAGTGGATTCCAGGATCCGACTGCGGAGTCGTCGCGGGCAACCCAGATGCTCAGCGAGAAATTCGGTCGGGGCGATGTGCCCCTGGTGCTGGTGGTCACCGCACCGGACCGTTACGACAGCCCGCAGGCCCGGGCGGTGGCGACGGCGGCGGTCGACACGCTCAGCAGGTCGGGCTACGTCGCCAAGATTCAATCTGCGTGGACGTCCCCCGGCCCGGCCGCCGCGGCCCTGGTCAGCACCGATGGGAAGTCCGGTCTGATCGTGACCGGCGTGGTCGGCGCCGAGAGCGCGCAGCAGGCACGCACCAAAGAACTCACCGACGCCCTCGCGGGTGAAACCGACGGTGTCCTGGTGCGCGCCGGCGGCACCGCCATGGTCAACCTGCAGGTCACCGAACAGTCCAAGCGGGACCTGTTGCTGCTCGAGGCGATCGTCATCCCGCTGAGTTTCCTGGTGCTCATCTGGGTGTTCGGCGGAGTGTTCGCCGCGGCGCTGCCGATTGCGGTCGGTGTGCTGGCCATCCTGGGTTCGCTGGCCGTTCTGCGGGCGGTCACCTTCTTCACCGACGTGTCCATCTTCGCCCTGAACCTCACCACCGCAATGGGTTTGGCGTTGGCCATCGACTACACGCTGTTGATCGTCAGCCGCTACCGCGACGAGTTGGCCGGCGGCGCCAGCCGCGTGGACGCCGTCGCCACCACCATGGCGACCGCTGGGCGCACGGTGTTGTTCTCGGCCGTCACCGTCGCGTTGTCGATGGCGGTAATGGTGCTGTTCCCGATGAACTTCCTGCGGTCCTTCGCCTACGCCGGAGTGGCCACGGTGTCCTTCGCAGCGCTGGCCGCCGTCATCGTCACCCCTGCGGCCATCATGCTGCTCGGAGACCGCCTCAACGCACTGGACGTGCGTCGGGGGCTGCGCAAGCTGCTCGGCCGGCCAGAGCCGCAGCCGGTGCCCATCACCGAACAGTTCTGGTACCGCTCAACACAATTCGTGATGCGTCGCGCTGTGCCCATCGGCTTGGCGGGGGTAGCGCTCCTGGCCTTCCTGGGCGCCCCGTTCTTCGGGGTGAAGCCCGGCTTCCCCGACGACCGGGTGCTACCCAAGTCGGCGTCTGCGCACCAGGTCGGTGACTTGCTGCGGTCGGACTTCAAGGTCGACTCCGACTCCCAGGTGCCCATCATCATCACCGACTCGGCCGGCCTGGACCGCGCCGAACTCGATCGCTACGCCACTGAGTTATCCAGGGTTCCCGACGTCAACTCGGTGTCCGCGCCAGGTGGCACCTTTGTCAACGGCCGATTGGCCGGCCCGCCACTGGCCGCGACCGGCGAGGCCGAAGGCAGCACTCTGCTCACCGTCGGTAGTTCGGTGCCGTTGTTCTCCCCGGCCTCCGAGAACCAACTGACCCGTCTTCACGCGGTAGCGGCCCCGGACGGCCGGACCGTGGAGTTCGGCGGGTTGGCCCAGACCAACCGCGACAGTGTCGACGCCATCACCTCGCGCCTGCCGTTGGTGCTCGGTCTGATCGCGGTGATCATGCTGGTTTTGCTGTTTCTGCTGACCGGCAGCGTCGTGCTCCCGATCAAGGCGCTGATCTTGAACATGCTGTCGCTGTCCGCCGCGTTCGGTGCCGCGGTCTGGATCTTCCAGGACGGCAACCTCGGCGCGCTGGGGACCACCGCAACCGGAACGCTGGTGGCCAACATGCCGGTGCTGCTGTTCTGTGTGGCCTTCGGGCTGTCCATGGACTACGAGGTGTTCCTGGTCTCCCGTATTCGGGAGTACTGGCTGAAGACCGGCGACAACGACGAGAGCGTCGCACTGGGCCTGGCCCGCACCGGCCGGGTCATCACCGCAGCCGCCCTGATCATGGCGATCTCCTTCGCCGCACTGATCGCCGCCCAGGTGGCGATCATGCGACTTTTCGGGGTGGGATTGACGCTGGCGGTGCTGGTGGACGCGACGTTGGTGCGGATGGTGCTGGTGCCGGCCTTCATGCGGGTGATGGGCCGCTGGAACTGGTGGGCTCCCGCGCCACTGGTCAGGCTGCACCGCCGTTTCGGTATCAGTGAGGCGGGCACGGCAACCTGAGCCACCGGGCCGGCGCCGGACGGGGGCCGACGGGAAGGTCAGCCCAGGTACTCCGACTCCAGCACCAGATCCGGAATCAGCGTCTGATACTCGACGTGGGTGCGATGCTCGACGGTCTGCCAGCGCTTGCCCTGCTGCTCGCGCATGTGGGCCCGGTACTTGGGAGAGCCCGGGAAGCCGACGTTGTCCGCCATCGCGATCGAACCCGGGTGCAGCCAGTCGCGCTCGCAGATCGCGGACAGGTCGGCCAGGTAAGCGTTCTTGTCGTGATCGATGAAGAGGAAGTCAAGGGCGCCGGGGTGCAGTCCGTGCTCGGCTTCCAGCGCGGCTACGGTGCGTCCGCCGTCACTGATGGTTCCCACCACGCAGGTGATGCGGTCGGCGACTCCGGCATGGGCCCAAATCCGCCGTGCCACTGCGGCGTTGGCGGCAGCCAACTCCACCGAGACCACGCGCGCCAACGGTGCAGCGCGGGCAATCCGCAGCGCGCCGTACCCGCAGTAGGTGCCCAACTCCAACGCCAGTCGTGGGTTGGCCCGACGTACCGCGGAATCGAGCAGTGCTCCCTTCTCGTCACCGACGTTGACCAGGAACGACTTGTCGTAGGCGTAACGGTCCAACGTCGCCAACACGTCGTCGATATCACCGGGACGGGCATGGGCCTCCACGAAGTCGGCCGCCGCGGCTTCCCGACCGTCGCCCGTTTGACCAGTGGTGTTGAACCTGCGGATGGCTAGACCGGTCCGTAACACCGACCAGCGCAGCATCGGGAAACGCTTGCCAAGGCCCATGAGAGTTACGCTACGCCCAGGACAGACGGAGGCCCACGATACGACGGGAGGGCCGGTGCAGACGTTGCCCAGTGACCATCCGGCGCCCGGGGCCCGCAGACTCCTCGCGGTGATCTACGGGGCCGCCTGCCATCTGTCGTTTGCTGCTGGAGTGGCGACCATGATGGCCGCGATGTACTTCGGCATGAGCCGGTCGCTGGGAACCGTTGCGTCGCCATGGAACTGGCTTGCCAATGCTGCGCTGCTGGCGCAGTTCCCGATCGGTCACTCCCTGCTGCTGACCAACCGCGGCAGACGGCTGCTGAGCCGACTGGCACCGCTGGGCGCGGGAGGCACACTGTCGACCACCACCTACGTCACCATCGCCGCGTTGCAGATCTTCGCGCTGTTCGCCTTCTGGTCACCGACCGGCACCATCTGGTGGCAGGCCGACGGGGCGGCATTGGTGGGCCTGAGCCTGCTTTACGCCCTGTCGTGGTTGCTGCTGGGCAAGTCGATGCTCGACGCCGGGCTGAGCGTGCAGACCGGCAGCCTCGGCTGGTGGGCGCTTTTTCGTGGAGGCAAGCCGGTCTACCCGCCGATGCCGGTGCGGGGTCTGTTCCGGCTCACCCGCCAACCGATCTACGTCGCGTTCACGTTGACGTTGTGGACCGTTCCGACCTGGACGCCCGATCAGCTTGTGCTCGCCCTCACCCTCACCGCGTACTGCCTGCTGGCACCGCTACTCAAAGAAGCCCGCTTCCGTCGCATGTACGGTCCGGCGTTCGACAGTTACGCCAGCGCCGTCCCGTACTGGTTGCCGCTGCCGCGCAGGAGGCATTGATCTGTCCTGGGATTCGTCCCGGGTGCGCGCGGCTATGACGGATCAGTGACACCGGCGCCTCTGAACTGCGCATTCAGGCTTGCGAGGGTTCGTGGCGAGCGTGATCCGGGCATACTTGTCTTATGCCGAGCAAAACCCGGTCGGTAACGGCCGGACCCGCGAGCGTAATCGCCGGAGTTCAGGGCGCCCTGCCCAAGAACCGCTTCACCCAGGATGAGATCGCCGAAGCCTTCCTGACCCTTCCCGCCATGGCCGACCACGAGCAGATCGTTCGCCATATGCACCGCGCAGCCAAGGTGGACCACCGCAATCTCGTGCTACCTCTGGAGCGGTACGCGCAACTGACTGACTTCGGCGAAGCCAATGACATCTTCATCGAGAACGCAGTCGAACTCGGCTGCGCTGCATTGAGCGCCGCTCTCGAGGAGGCGGGCCTGGCTGCCAGCGACGTCGACGTCATCGTGTCCACCACCGTCACCGGCATCATGGTGCCGTCGCTGGAGGCGCGGGTGGCCCAACGGCTGGGGCTGCGTCCGGACGTCCGGCGGGTGCCGCTGTTCGGGCTGGGCTGTGTGGCCGGGGCGGCCGGGATCGCCCGGCTGAACGACTATCTGCGCGGTGCCCCCGATGATGTCGCCGTCCTGCTGTCGGTCGAGTTGTGTTCGCTGACCTTCCCGGCGGTCCAACCCACCATCGCCGGATTCGTCGGCACCGCGTTGTTCGGCGACGGCGCGGCGGCGGTGGTCGCACTGGGCGAGCGACGTGCCGCTCGGATGGGTGCCACCGGGCCGGCTGTGCTGGAAAGCCGCAGCCACCTCTACCCGGGCTCGTTGCGAACCATGGGCTGGGACGTCGGAGCGACCGGCCTGCAACTGGTGCTTTCCCCCGACGTGCCCGAGGTAGTCAGCAAGTACCTGCCCGGCGACGTCGCCAATTTCCTTGCCCCCCATGACCTCACCGCCGACGGCATCCGCACTTGGGTGAGCCACCCCGGTGGTCCGAAGGTCATCGAGGCGATCGTCTCCAGTCTCGGGCTGGCAGACGACGCCCTGGAATTGACCTGGCGCTCGCTGGCCGACGTCGGCAATCTCTCGTCATCCTCGGTGCTGCACGTTCTGCGTGACACCATCGCCAAGCGCCCGGCGGCCGGGCCCGGCATGCTGATGGCGATGGGTCCCGGGTTCTGCTTGGAACTCGTTCTGATGCAGTGGAATTGACGCCCCGATGGTCAACTGGTACGTCCTACTGATTGCCCTCGTCGGCCTCGAGCGGCTGGCCGAGTTGGTGGTGGCCCAACGCAACCTGGCGTGGAGCCGGGCCCGCGGTGGCGTGGAGGTCGGGCTGTCGCACTACCCGATCATGGTGGTCTTGCACACCGGACTGCTGGTGGGTTGCCTGGTCGAGGTATTCGCGCTCAACCGGCCCTTCATCCCTGCGCTGGGCTGGCCCATGCTGGCGGTCGTGATCGCTGCCCAGGGCCTGCGCTGGTGGTGCATCACCAGCCTGGGCCGGCAGTGGAACACCCGGGTGGTCGTCATACCCGGCGCCGAGCGGGTCAGTGGTGGGCCGTACCGGCTGATGCCCCACCCGAATTACGTGGCGGTGGTGGCCGAAGGCATCGCGCTGCCCCTGGTGCACGGAGCGTGGATCACGGCGCTGACATTCACCGTTCTCAATGCCCTACTGCTTCGTAAGCGCATCAGCATCGAGAACTCGGCATTGGCGAGGTTGGCATGATCGATCTGCTCGTCGCCGGCGGCGGGCCGGCCGGACTGGCCACGGCGATCCACGCCGCCCGCGCCGGACTGGACACCGTCGTCGTCGACCGCCGTCCCGGTCCCATCGACAAGGCCTGCGGCGAAGGGCTCATGCCGCACACCGTCAAGCAACTTCAGGGCATCGGGGTTCCATTGCGCGGCAAGCCCTTCCGCGGCATCACCTACCTGGACTCCCACCGTCGCGTGGAGGCGCACTTCAAGTCCGGAACCGGTCTGGGCGTGCGGCGCACTGTGCTTTACGAGGCACTGCTCGACACCGCCACCGCTGCGGGGGTGCGCATCGTCCAGGGCGAGATCGGTGACATCAGCCAGGACGCGACCTCAGTGCGGTGCGGGGAGCTGCAGGCCCGCTACCTGGCGGCCGCCGACGGGTTGCACTCCCCGATCCGGCGCTCGCTGGGCCTGAACCGGCCGGCCCCCAGTCGCCGTAGGTGGGGCATCCGACGGCATTATCAGATCGCGCCGTGGAGTGACACCGTCGAGGTGTACTGGGCGCACGACACCGAGGCGTACGTGACCCCGGTGGCCGACGACACCGTGGGTGTGGCGATCCTGACGTCGCGCCAGGGCAAGTTCGGTGACCATCTGCTGGAATTCCCGGCACTGGTTGAGCG
>CAXNJA010000028.1:0-23515 GCA_964202555.1 Mycobacterium sp. | reverse complement strand
ACGACCGGAACCGGAATGGGTATCGACCGATTGTTGATGGTGCTTACCGGCTTGTCCATTCGCGAGACGGTTTTGTTTCCGATTGTCCGGCGACACGGAAACTGAATCGCTGCGATTGGCCTTGTTGTGAATTCGCGTGCCTTTTGGCTTATTGCACGAGTTTATGGCACATTGTTTCCAAGCAAATCCAATTGCGTGCGCGGAAGGACTGAACAAACATGGCTAAGAAAGTGACAGTTACCCTCGTCGACGATTTCGATGGCGATGGACCGGCCGACGAAACGGTGGAATTCGCCGTCGACGGCGTCAGTTATGAGATCGACCTCTCGGCCAAGAACGCAAAGAAACTCCGTGAGGATTTGAAGCAGTGGATCGATGCCGGTCGACGGGTAGGTGGTCGGCGCCGGGGCCGTTCCGGCGGGTCGGGTCGCGGTCGGGGCTCAATCGACCGGGAGCAGAGTGCGGCGATCCGGGAATGGGCCCGTCGTAGCGGCCACAAGGTCTCCACCCGCGGGCGCATTCCGGCCGAGATCATCGAAGCCTTCCACGCTGCCACCTGATTCCCCGCCGCCAGATTGCTTCGGGCCCCACCGGCCCCCCGTGACGTCATTGACTCGTCAGGGTTGTTTCGCTAGCCGCGTAGTACCGGCCGCGGCGGTCTGAAAACCCGCGAAACACAGGGGAAATACCTCGTCGGCGGCCGATGTTGTACCGCTGTGTCCGCCCTACGGCGGTGTGGGGTCAGTTAGGGGACGGCACCGACCGGTACCTGCCCACTACAGTGATGAGAGGGCTCGCGGTGCCGCCGCGACGCTAGGTGACGGAGAGTAGGTAAAGGCGATGTTCGAAAGATTTACCGATCGCGCCCGCAGGGTTGTCGTCTTGGCTCAAGAAGAAGCCCGGATGCTCAACCACAACTACATCGGCACCGAGCACATCCTGCTGGGACTGATCCACGAGGGCGAGGGCGTCGCAGCCAAGTCGCTGGAGTCCCTGGGCATCTCGCTGGAAGGCGTGCGCTCCCAGGTTGAAGAGATCATCGGGCAGGGTCAGCAGGCGCCGTCGGGACATATCCCCTTCACCCCGCGTGCCAAGAAGGTGCTTGAACTCAGCCTGCGCGAGGCGTTGCAACTCGGGCATAACTACATCGGCACCGAGCACATCCTGCTCGGTCTGATCCGCGAGGGTGAGGGCGTCGCGGCCCAAGTGCTGGTCAAGTTGGGCGCCGAGTTGACCCGGGTGCGTCAGCAGGTCATCCAGCTGCTCAGCGGTTATCAGGGCAAGGAGGCCGCAGAGGCTGGCACCGGAGGCCGGGGCGGGGAGTCGGGCAGCCCGTCCACCTCGCTGGTGCTCGACCAATTCGGTCGCAACCTGACCGCCGCCGCGATGGAGGGCAAGCTGGACCCGGTCATCGGCCGCGAGAAGGAAATCGAGCGGGTGATGCAGGTGCTCAGCCGGCGGACCAAGAACAACCCGGTGCTGATCGGCGAGCCCGGCGTTGGCAAGACCGCCGTCGTCGAGGGCTTGGCACAGGCCATCGTCAACGGCGAGGTGCCCGAGACGCTGAAAGATAAGCAGCTCTACACCCTCGACCTGGGTTCGTTGGTGGCCGGCAGTCGTTACCGCGGCGACTTCGAGGAACGCCTCAAGAAGGTGCTCAAAGAGATCAACACCCGTGGCGACATCATCCTGTTCATCGACGAGTTGCACACCCTCGTCGGTGCCGGCGCCGCCGAGGGTGCCATCGACGCCGCCTCCATCCTCAAGCCGAAGCTTGCCCGCGGTGAGCTACAGACCATCGGCGCCACCACCCTCGACGAGTACCGCAAGTACATCGAGAAGGACGCCGCCCTGGAGCGCCGGTTCCAGCCGGTTCAGGTGGGCGAACCGTCGGTGGCACACACCATCGAGATCCTCAAGGGTCTGCGCGACCGCTATGAGGCCCACCACCGGGTGTCGATCACCGACGCCGCGATTGTGGCCGCGGCCACCCTGGCCGACCGCTACATCAACGACCGGTTCCTACCGGACAAGGCCATCGACCTCATCGACGAGGCCGGCGCCCGGATGCGGATCCGCCGGATGACCGCACCGCCGGACCTGCGCGAGTTCGACGAGAAGATCGCCGATGCCCGCCGGGAGAAGGAATCGGCGATCGACGCCCAGGACTTCGAGAAGGCCGCTTCCTTGCGGGACAAGGAGAAGACCCTTGTCGCCCAGCGTGCTGAGCGTGAAAAGCAGTGGCGCTCAGGGGATATGGACGTCGTGGCCGAGGTTGACGACGAGCAGATCGCCGAGGTGCTCGGTAACTGGACCGGCATCCCGGTGTTCAAGCTGACCGAGGAGGAAACCACCCGGCTGCTGCGCATGGAAGATGAACTGCACAAGCGGATCATCGGCCAGGAGGACGCAGTCAGGGCTGTCTCCAAAGCGATCCGCCGCACCCGCGCCGGCCTGAAGGATCCCAAGCGTCCGTCCGGCTCGTTCATCTTCGCCGGTCCGTCCGGCGTCGGTAAGACCGAGTTGTCCAAAGCGCTGGCGGAGTTCCTGTTCGGCGACGACGACGCGCTCATCCAGATCGACATGGGCGAGTTCCACGACCGGTTCACCGCCTCGCGGCTGTTCGGCGCCCCGCCGGGGTATGTCGGCTACGAGGAGGGCGGCCAGCTCACCGAAAAGGTGCGGCGCAAGCCGTTCTCGGTGGTGCTGTTCGACGAGATCGAGAAGGCGCACCAGGAGATCTACAACACCCTGTTGCAGGTTCTTGAGGACGGTCGCCTCACCGACGGTCAGGGCCGCACGGTCGACTTCAAGAACACCGTGCTGATCTTCACCTCCAACCTGGGCACCTCCGACATCTCCAAGGCTGTCGGTCTGGGATTCACCCAGGGCGGCGGGGACAACAACTACGAGCGGATGAAGCAGAAGGTCAACGACGAACTCAAGAAGCATTTCCGTCCGGAGTTCCTCAACCGCATCGACGACATCATCGTGTTCCATCAGCTCACCCAGGACGAGATCATCCAGATGGTCGATCTGATGGCCGCCCGGGTGTCCAAGCAGCTCAAGGCCAAGGACATGGAGATGGAGCTCACGGACAGGGCGAAATCGCTGCTGGCCAAGCGGGGCTTCGACCCGGTGTTGGGTGCCCGGCCGCTGCGCCGGACCATCCAGCGCGAGATCGAGGACGCGCTGAGCGAGAAGATCCTCTTCGAGGAACTCGGGCCCGGTCAGCTGGTCACCGTCGACGTCGAGAACTGGGACGGCGAGGGCGCCGGCGAGGACGCCAAGTTCACCTTCAGCGGTGGGCCCAAGCGGACGATCATCGAGTCGGATCTGGCCGACGCCACCGCCGCGGTGATCACCACCTCTGATTAACAGCCCTGCATAACAGCCCTACCGAAGCGGACGGTCACCCTTGCCGGTGGCCGTCCGCTTCGTTGGGTACGCCCGGTCGGTTCGGGTGGCTTAGCGGTTCGGGTGGCTTAGGGGTTCGTGTGGCTTAGCGGTAGCGCGGGAGCATGCCGAAGACCTGCTTGATGATGGACATCACCCAGCCGCCCGCGTTGGGGCTGTGGTAGCGCGGCCAGTTGAGTTGGAAGCTGACCACCCAGGCCTGCCCGGTGCGGTCCTCGGCGTACCAGCTGAAGGTCAGATCACCCGGCAGATTGCCGGCTTTGGCGCCGATGTAAGGCCATTCGGCGCGGTCCAGGTCGATGCCCGGTACCTCCGACATGATGTCGCGAACGGGTGCGGCCGCGCCGACGGCATTGTGCTGCAGTCGGGCATGCACCCGGCAGATGTCCTCCGCGCTGCCGTACCACTCGGCTCCGTAGGCCGAGCCGGGGGAGCGGGTGCGCTCCGGATCCGGTTCGTAGGGGCGGGCATTGGCCTCGCGCAGCAGCACGGCCCGGTCGGCCGGTGACGCCGACTTCCACTGCTCGCGAACATCCGGGTTTCCCCAGCCCACCGCGAAGATCTGTCGCATCGTCGGAAACGGCGTCATGCTCGCCGGGTCGTGGTGGCCGGCGTTGACCAGCGCCTGTTCGACCGCACGGGTGCCAACTCGCGCGATCAGCAGGTCGGTTGCCATGTTGTCGCTGGTCGCGATCATCTTTCCGGCCGCCTGTCGCACGGTGATCTGGGTGCCGGGCGCCAAGGTGTCGAAGCCGGACGAGCCCAGTTTCTTGGCTTCGGCGGTGATCGTGAGCAGATCGTCCCAGCGCAGGGTCCCGGCCCGCACGGCGTCCTCGACGGCATACAGGACGTAGGTCTTGAAGATGGATGCCAGCGGCAGCGAGTCGGCGGTGTTGGTTCCGGCCACCTTCGCGCAGGTGCCGTCGCTGACCTTGGAGACCTGCCAGGAGTAGCGGGCACCGGTCCGGCGCAGTGTCTCGTCGACATCCGCCCAGGTGTTGATGACGGGTTTGTGGGTGTCGACCACCAGGCGGCTCACCATGGTCTGGTCATCGGTGCGCAGTCCGACGTCCTGCTGCGCACCGAAGGAACTGACCAGATGCAGCCGCGCCGATCCGGCGCCGATGTCCACGCCGGTCAGGGTGTAGGGCCGATCCCACCACAGCGACTCCAGACTGGCGGTGATCGGCTTGACCATGTCCGGGGTTGCCAGGGTGGTCACGCTGTGGGTGCCGATTGGCCAGTCGGAGTTGAGCATGTCCAGGACCTGCTGGGCCCGCACACCCTGGGGCGTGTTCAGCACAATCTGCCCACCGGCGTTGGCGACCGGTGCCGGCGGCGCCGCGCAACTGGTGGTCAGGCTGGTTGCGGTGACCAGCGCGGCGACGATTGCCGTCGCGCGCCGAGACCTACTTTTTGCCGTCGGCCCTGGCAACGTCCATCACGACCTCGAACTCCAGCAGCGAAGCGCCGGTGGACACCGGGTTGGCCCGCTCGCCGGCGTGGGCGGCGATCGCCGGTCCGGACGCCCAGGCCTCGAACGCCTCCTCGGACTCCCACTGGGTGACGACGAAATAGCGGTCCTCGCCCTTCACCGGACGCAGCAGTTGGAAACCGAGAAACCCCGGCTGGTTGTCGACTGCGTGGGCACGGTGGGCGAACCGCTTCTCCAGTTCCGGTCCAGCGCCCGGCGGCACTTCGATTGCGTTGATCTTCACCACGGACATGGGGTCAGGCTACCGGCAGCGCCTACCGGCAAGATGGGACGGTGAGTTGCGCGCTGCTGGATTTCCGTGGCGGCACCGGGCGCCCCCTGGTGCTGGTGCACGGACTGATGGGCCGTGGCAGCACCTGGTCGCGTCAGATCGGGTGGCTGACCGGGTATGGATCGGTCTACACCTTCGACGCGCCGTGGCACCGCGGTTACGGGGCGGATGCCGGGGAAGGCCGGCCCCCGATCCGCACCGAGCAGTTCGTCGATGAACTCGGTGCTGCCGTGGAGTCACTCGGTGGCCCGGTTGTCCTGATCGGCCATTCCATGGGCGCTCTGCATTCGTGGTGTTTGGCTGCGGCACGTCCGGAACTGGTTGAGGCACTGGTGGTCGAGGACATGGCCCCGGATTTCGTGGGCCGCACTGTCGGTGCCTGGGAGCCGTGGCTGCGTGCGCTTCCAGCCGAATTCCCCTCCGGCGAAGCGGTTCTCGCCGAATTCGGCCCGATCGCCGGACGTTACTTCCTGGAGGCGTTCGACCGGACGGCGACGGGCTGGCGGCTGCACGGCCGACCCGAGCAGTGGATCGCCACCGCTGCGGAGTGGGGGACCCGGGATTACTGGCGGCAATGGCGCGCCGTGCGGGCCCCGGTGTTGTTAATCGAGGCCGGTGATTCGGTGACGCCGCCGGGACAGATGCAGCAGATGGCCCGACTGGCCGCCGACCGTGCGACATATGTCCGGGTGCCCGGGGCCGGTCACCTGGTGCACGACGATGCGCCGCAGGCCTACCGTGACGCCGTCGAGGATTTCCTGGCCTCGCTGCCGGTGCGAGACTGACATGTCGGCGCGGATTCGCGCGGAATCACGCCACGGCTTCAGTCTGGGCGGTTACCGGATACCTTCGCCGGCAAGGGCGAATCGGCCGTCGGCGGTCTGCTCAACCAGTCCGTCGACCAGAAGCGAATCCAAGGCCCGGTCGCGTTGGGCGGTATCGGTCAGCCACGCCACGTCCAACTCGGCGCGCTCCACCGGTTCGGCGCTGCCGCGAAGCACGTCGAGCAGTTTCCCGCGGACCTGGCGGTCGGTTCCGGCGAAGCGCTGAACCGGCCGCGCCGGGCCCTCGCCGGCCGGGTAGCCCGCCTGTCGCCAGGCGCAGACGGTCAGCGGGCAGATTCCGCATTTGGGGGAGCGCGCCGTGCACACCGTCGCGCCCAACTCCATCAGGGCCGCCGAGAAGACCGGCGCTGAGCCGTCATCGGGCAGCAGGGCCGCCACTTCTGCATGGTCACGAACCGCCGAAGGGTTACCCGCGTCGGCTCGGCCCTGCACCGCACGGGCCACCACCCGGCGCACATTGGTGTCGACCACGGGCACCGACTGCCCATATGCGAAGCAGGCGATCGCCCGCGCGGTGTAGGCACCGACGCCGGGCAACTCCAGCAGTGAGTCGACGTCATCGGGCACCACGTCGCCGTGTTCGGCGGCGATCACCGTCGCGCACTCGTGCAGTCGCTTGGCCCGGCGCGGGTATCCCAACTTGCCCCACGCCCGCAGCACCGCTGCGGAGCCGGCCTGCGCCGTGGCCGAAGGCGTCGGCCAACGGTCCACCCAGTCCACCCAAATCGGTGCCACCCGCGCCACCGGGGTCTGCTGCAACATGAACTCGCTGACCAGAATCTGCCAGGCACTCACCCCGGTCGCCCGCCACGGGAGGTCGCGGCGGGCCTTGGCATACCAGCGCACAAGTTCGTCCGCCGAGACGCTCATGGTCTGTCCGCCGGTCGGCCCCAACCGGCGGCAGTGCACAATACCGACCATGGCGGAAACCAGCCCTGCGCAAGCGTGGAAGGCACTCAAGGAGGGTAACGACAGGTTCGTTGCCGGGCGGCCCGAGCACCCCAGCCAGAGCATCGAGCACCGAGCCACCCTGGCCGCGGCACAACGCCCGACCGCGGTGGTGTTCGGATGCGCCGACAGTCGCGTCGCCGCGGAGATCATCTTCGATCAGGGACTCGGCGACATGTTCGTGGTCCGCACCGCCGGGCACGTCATCGACTCTGCGGTCCTCGGTTCCATCGAATACGCCGTCACCGTTTTGGACGTTCCGTTGATCGTCGTACTCGGCCATGACAGCTGCGGGGCGGTGCAAGCCACCCTCGCCGCCCTGGACGAGGGGAAGGTGCCCGGCGGGTTCGTCAGGGATGTCGTCGAACGGGTGACGCCGTCAATCATGCTCGGCCGCAGGGACGGACTGACCCGCGTCGATGAGTTCGAGGCCCGCCACGTCATCGAAACCGGCAGCCAGTTGCTGGCCAGGTCCATCGCCATCGCCGAGCGGATCGGCAAGGGCGAACTGGCCATCGCCGGCGTCACGTATCTTCTTGCCGACGGTCGCATAATGCTGCGCGAACATTTCGGCGATATCGGCGAAGCCGGTGACGACAACTAGCCCCGAAATCGAGTCCGGATAGCCCGCGAGTACACCGGGAGACCGGCGAACAAGGCGACACGCCGGGCAGGGTCGGACGCCTTACGGTGACCTGGGCTTACGGTGTATTCGTGCTGGATATCGAACCGCATGGCCCGCTCCCGTCCCAGGTCTACTGGCGGCGCCGCGGCCTAGCCCTGGGTATCGCGTTGCTGGCCGTCGCCCTGGTTGCCGGTGTGGCCTTCGCCCTTTTCGGAAGATCCGACGCGGTCAAGGGCACCGCCCAGTCGGAGACCGCGCAGGTCCCCCAACCTGAGGACAAGACGCCCGTCGTGCCGCCGGCCGAGTCGAGCCCGGCGCCGACCCCGACGCCGACCTCTGCTGTCGCACCGCCGCCGGTGCTGCAGGCCGGCGACGACTGCCCGGATTCCAACCTGGCGATCAAAGGTGTCGCCAACGCCCCGCAGTACGTCATCGGGGATCAGCCCAAGTTCACCATGGTCGTCACCAACATCGGGCTGGTTGCCTGTAAGCGTGATGTCGGGGCGGCGGTACTGGCCGCTTATGTGTACTCGCTGGACAACACCCGGTTGTGGTCCAACCTCGACTGCGCCCCCTCCAACGAGACCCTGGTCAAGACTTTCAACCCGGGCGAGCAGGTCACCACCGAGGTGACCTGGACCGGGATGGGTTCAGCACCACAGTGCCCGTTGCCCCGCGAGCCGATCGGTCCGGGCACCTACAACCTGGTTGTGCAACTGGGCAACCTGCGTTCGGCTGAAGCGCCGTTCATCCTGGCCGACTCAGCGCCGCCTCCGCCGCCGCCACCGCCAGCTGCGCCCGCCCCGCCCGCTGAGCCCGCCCCGCCGGCTGACCCCGCCGCACCGGTTGGCCCTCCCCCCGGTCCTGCTCCGGCCGGCTGACAGCTGGCTGCGGCCCGCAGCTAAGGCGAAGGACACCTCGCGCGGTCCGGCGGTGCTCAGAACCCGTCGTTGTCCACCGCCCTGAGGTTCGGTTCCGACCGGTCCGACGTTTGCTGCTGCGCCGACTGTCCGGCGATCGACAACACCGCCCTGAGTGCATCGTTGATGGTGGCGCATTCCAACGTGCGCAGACCTGCAGGCGGTGGTCCGCAACCGACCGGAACCACTGCGGTGGTGAAACCCAGTCGCGCGGCCTCAGCCAGGCGGCGATCCATCCCGGTCACCCTGCGCAGATCCCCGGCCAGCCCGACTTCGCCGAAGACCACCAGCGTGGAGGGCAAGGGGCGGCCCACGACGGCGGAGGCCATCGCGACCGCGACCGCCAAGTCGCTGGACGGGTCGGTCAGCCGCATTCCGCCCACGGTGGACAGGTAGATATCGAGCATGCTGATCGGCACCGCCGCCCGTTTATGCAGCACCGCGGTGATCATCGCGACGCGCGACTGATCCATCCCGCTTACCACGATCCGACGGGGCGCCCGTTCGTGATTCGGGGCAGTCAACAACGCTTGAATCTCGCCGATCAGCGGACGTTTGCCGTCGAGGGTGACGGTGACCGCTGTGCCCGGGACCGGGCTGTCCCGCTGGTCCAGGAAAAGGCCGGAGGGGTCGGCGACACACTCGATGCCCTTCTCCTGCATCAGGAAACAGCCGACCTCGTCGGCGGCACCGAACCGATTTTTGACCCCCCGCACCATCCGCAGTGCGGTGTTGCGGTCACCCTCGAAGTGCAGCACCACATCAACCAGGTGCTCCAGCGACCGGGGTCCGGCGATCGCTCCGTCCTTGGTGACGTGCCCTACCAGGACGATTGCCACACCGGTGGATTTGGCGGCCGCGGTCAGCGCCGTCGTCACCGCACGGACCTGGGTCACCCCGCCGACGACCCCGTCGGTGTGTCCGCCGGTCATGGTCTGCACCGAGTCGACGATCACCAGGCTGGGGTTCACCGCGTCGATGTGACCCAGCACGGTCTGCACATCCGATTCGGCAGCCAGATAGACCTCATCGTGGGCGCATTCGGTGCGTTCGGCCCGTATCCGGATCTGGCCGGCCGACTCCTCTCCAGACACGTAGAGCGCCCGTCGGCCGCCCTGAGCCCAACGGTGTGCAACCTCGAGCAACAACGTCGACTTGCCGACGCCAGGGTCTCCCGCGAGCAGGGTTACCGACCCGGGGACCATGCCGCCGCCGAGGACTCGATCAAGTTCGCTGACCCCGGTGGGGTGGTGGCGGGTCCGGTCCGGGTCGATGGAGGTGATCGGGACTGCCGGCGTTGACGGTGTCACGCCGTGCTGGTGTTGCCCGCCGATGGCGGCGAGGGCAGTCATCTCGTCGACGGTGCCCCACGTTCCGCACTCGGGGCAGCGCCCCAACCACTTCGGGGTGACGTGGCGACATTCCGAGCAGCGGTACTGCGTACGAGTTTTGGCCACGCTCAGAACGCTAGCGGTCAGCTCAGACAAACCCCGTCAGAACCCGCTGCGCTCGTGCGCCCGAGTCGGCCGACCGTCAGTCGCGGGGGCCTTCGCCGGCCGAGATCGGCACCGCGACGGTTGTCGCTCCGCCCTTGTCGAAGTTGAAGGTGAACATGTAGGTCAGGCCGTTGGTGATCGGCTTGGTCAGCGTGACCGCCGCCGTGGCGGGCGTTGCACTGCCCGCTGCATTACCCATGGCCTGAGCCTCGCCCTTGGGCATGACGTTCAACGCCTCGGCGGCCGGCACTGCCACGTTGCCGGCCAGTGCCACGGTGCCCACATCAGAGGTGATACTGACCAGTTTGTCATCGACGTCGGGGGAGTTGTTGGCGGCGAGGAACACCAACGGCACAACCTGGCCGGGTTCGAAGAAGTCACTGGTCTGCTCGGCCTGCAGGTGGACGTTGCGGAGCACTATGTCCCCGGCGGCGCCGCTGGTGCCGTTGACTGCGGCGTTCTGGGTCGCGGTCTGTGAGATCTGACCGGCGCCGCAACCGGTGAGGATCAGCGCACCGGCCGCCAGGCAGGCGGACGCGGCAAAGAGGCGATTCGAGAAGCGGTTCACAACAGCCTCCTGCTCGGGTGTGCGGCCGGCACGGTGAGCCGCCGCGGTTCGACTATGGACAGTAGCTATGGACAGTAGTAGGTCGTGGCGCACCGCGGTAGACAAGGGCGATTACTGGTGGCGGGCGGGTTCCCGGCGTCGCCACCGACGGACTTTCCTGCCCGTCGATACAGACATTTGTGCCGTTGTCAACCCCTTGCGTTCACCTGTGGTGCCCCTGACCTGCACCGTTGTTCCGCGTGCCATTCGTGCCCGTGCTAACCTTGTGATGTGAAAGGGGCTCGAATCTGATGATTTTCAAGGTCGGAGACACCGTTGTCTATCCACATCACGGTGCTGCGTTGATCGAAGCCATCGAAAACCGGACCATCAAGGGCGAACAGAAGGAATATCTCGTCCTGAAGGTCGCCCAGGGGGATCTGACCGTTCGAGTACCCGCGGACAATGCCGAGTATGTCGGCGTACGTGACGTGGTCGGCCAAGAAGGTCTGGACAAAGTCTTCCAGGTGCTGCGCGCTCCGCATACCGAGGAGCCGACCAACTGGTCGCGCCGCTACAAGGCCAATCTCGAGAAGCTTGCCTCCGGCGATGTCAACAAGGTCGCCGAGGTCGTCCGCGACCTGTGGCGCCGTGATCAGGAGCGCGGACTGTCTGCCGGCGAGAAGCGCATGCTGGCCAAGGCCCGCCAGATTCTGGTCGGTGAGTTGGCGCTGGCGGAGAACACCGACGACGCGAAGGCCTCGACCATCCTCGACGAGGTTCTGGCCGCCGCCTCCTGAACCGGTCCCGAGTACATCGGTGTCCGATACGGTCGCGGTGGTTCCGGCGGCTGGCTCCGGCCAACGCCTGGGAGCCGGTACCGCCAAAGCCTTCGTTGAACTAGCCGGCAAGACCATTCTGGAGCGGGCTGTCGACGGACTGCTTGCCTCCGGCGTCGTCGACCGCGTGGTTGTCGCCGTGCCGGCCGCTTATCTTGACCGAACCGCCATGCTTCTGGCTCGACGCGCCCGTGTGGTCGAGGGCGGCGCCGAGCGCCATGACACCGTTCGATGCGCATTGGCCGCCATTGGCGATCCGCAGTACGTCATCGTGCACGACGCTGCCCGCCCATTGACCCCCGTTGAGCAGATTCAGCGGGTCGTCGCCGCGTTGCAGGACGGGCTGCGGGCGGTGATCCCGGTCTTGCCGGTGGTCGACACCATCAAAGCCGTCGACGCCAATGGCGTCGTGCTGGGTACCCCGGAACGCGCCGGCCTGCGCGCAGTGCAGACCCCGCAGGGCTTCGAAACCGATCTGCTGCGACGTGCCTACCAGCGTGCGGGATCGTTCGCGGTGACCGACGACGCCTCCCTGGTGGAGCATTTGGGCATCCCGGTTCACACCGTGGCCGGCGACCCACTGGCCTTCAAGATCACCACTTCCCTGGACCTGCGACTGGCCCAGGCGGTGCTGGCGCCATGAACCTTCCCCGGGTCGGGCTCGGCACCGATGTGCATCCCATTGAGCCCGGACGGCCCTGTTGGCTGCTCGGGTTGCGTTTCGACGGCGCCGACGGCTGCTCCGGGCACTCCGACGGAGACGTGGCCGCCCACGCGCTGTGCGATGCGTTGCTCTCGGCGGCCGGACTGGGCGATCTGGGGCAGGTCTTCGGCGTGGATCGGCCCCAGTGGCGCGGGGCCACCGGCGCTCAGATGCTCACCCACGTAAGGGATCTGCTTACCGCGGACGGATTCACCATCGGCAACGCCGCCGTGCAGGTGATCGCCAACTCACCGAAGGTCGGACCGCGGCGCGATGAGGCCCAGCGACTGCTCTCAGATCTGCTCGGGGCGCCGGTATCGGTATCGGCCACCACCACCGACGGTCTCGGGCTGACCGGTCGTGGCGAGGGAATGGCAGCGATCGCGACGGCGCTGGTGCTCCAGGTCTCCCGGTAAGCTGCCTGGTCGTGACCACCCCCGGCATGCGCCTGCACGACACCTACACCGGTGCCGTGCGCGACTTCGTGCCGTTACGTCCGGGGCATGTGTCGATCTACCTCTGCGGGGCAACCGTGCAGGGACTGCCGCACATCGGCCACGTCCGCAGCGGCGTGGCCTTCGACGTGCTGCGCCGCTGGCTGGCGGCCAAGGGCTTGGATGTCGCCTTCATCCGCAACGTCACCGACATCGACGACAAGATCCTCAGTAAAGCCGCCGAGGCCGGCCGGCCATGGTGGGAGTGGGCCGCCACCCACGAGCGGGCGTTCACCGCCGCCTATGACGCACTGGGGGTGCTGCCGCCATCGGTGGAGCCGCGCGCGACCGGGCATATCACCCAGATCGTCGAACTCATCGATCGCCTCATCGACACCGGACATGCCTATACCGGTGCCGGTGACGTCTACTTCAACGTCGTGAGCTTCCCCGAGTACGGCCACCTCTCCGGGCACCGGATCGATGACGTGCATCAGGGTGAGAGCGTGGCGGCCGGCAAGCGTGACGAACGTGACTTCACCCTCTGGAAGGGCGCCAAGCCCGGTGAGCCGTCCTGGCCGACCCCCTGGGGGCGCGGCCGTCCCGGATGGCACTCCGAGTGCGTGGCAATGGCGCATGAGTATCTCGGTTCGGAGTTTGACATTCACTGCGGTGGAATGGATTTGGTGTTCCCGCACCACGAGAACGAGATCGCTCAGGCCCGTGCGGCCGGCGACGGATTCGCGAATTTCTGGCTGCACAACGGCTGGGTCACCATGGGCGGGGAGAAAATGAGCAAGTCGCTGGGCAACGTGCTGGCGATTCCAGCTGTGCTGCAACGGGTCAGGCCAGCAGAGCTGCGCTACTACCTCGGCAGCGCGCACTACCGGTCCATGCTGGAGTTCACCGAAACCGCCCTGCAGGACGCCGCCCGGGCTTACTCGGGTATCGAGGATTTCCTGCACCGGGTACGTACCCGGGTCGGTGCGGTGGCGCCGACCACCTGGACCGAGAAGTTCGCAGCCGCGATGGACGACGATCTCGCCGTACCCGCCGCCCTTGCCGAGGTGCACGCTGCCCGGGCCGAGGGAAACCGCGCGCTGGAAGCCGGTGACCACGACAACGCTCTGGCCAGGGCCGGTGAAATCCGTTCGATGACAGCGATTCTGGGATGCGATCCGCTCGACGAGCGGTGGGAGACCCGCGATGAGACGGCTGCAGCGCTGGCCGCCATCGGCGTGCTGGTCGACGCGGAGTTGCAGCGGCGCCAGGATGCGCGCCAACGACGGGACTGGGCGGCGGCCGACGACATCCGCGACCGCCTCAAGGAAGCGGGTGTGGACGTGACCGATACCGCAGACGGCCCGCAGTGGGCGCTGCTCGACGGATATACGACGTAATGGCCGGCAATTCCAAGCGCCGCGGAGCCATCCGTAAGGAAGGCACGAAGAAAGGCCCGCAGGTGGGTTCCGGAGGTGTTCGCAGACGCGGCTTGGAGGGCCGCGGTGCCACACCGCCCGCCTACATGCGCCCCGGGCACCCCGCTGCGCGCAAGGCTGCGACTAAGGCACGCAAGGCAGTCGGCAGGCCCGCCGGTAAGCCGACCGACGAGACCGAGATGGTGCTGGGCAGAAACCCGGTGCTGGAATGCCTGCGCGCGCACGCGCCGGCGTCGGCGCTGTATGTGGCACTCGGCACCGAGGCTGATGAGCGGCTGACCGAGTCGGTGACGATGGCCGCCGACCGGGGCATCCCGATCCTCGAGGTGCCGCGCATCGACCTGGACCGGATGAGTTCCAACGGACTTCATCAGGGCATCGCACTGCAGGTGCCGCCGTATGCCTACCTCCACCCCGACGATCTGCTCGCCGCCGCAACCAGCGACGTGCAGCCCGCACTGCTGGTGGCCCTGGACAACATCTCCGACCCGCGCAACCTCGGTGCGATCATCCGTTCGGTGGCGGCCTTCGCCGGCCATGGAGTGCTCATTCCGCAGCGCAGGTCGGCATCGGTGACCGCGGTGGCCTGGCGGACCAGTGCCGGTGCAGCGGCACGCGTTCAGGTCGCGCGCGCCACCAACCTCAACCGGACGCTCAAGGAATGGGCCGACGCCGGTCTGCAGGTAGTGGGTCTTGATACCGAGGGCGACACCACCCTCGATCAACTCGACGCATCGCGCCCGCTGGTCGTGGTCGTCGGCTCGGAGGGCAAGGGACTGTCGCGGCTGGTGCGGCAGAACTGCGATGCGGTGGTGTCCATACCGATGGCCGGGCCGATGGAGTCGCTCAACGCGTCAGTGGCTGCCGGAGTGGTGCTCGCCGAGGTGGCTCGGCAGCGGCGCGACCGCTAGCCCCGCAGTCGTTGCGGGGACCACGGATCGGCGCGCTGCCACAGTGATGGCAGATGCAGCGCCACACCGTCCCGTTCGGCCAGCGCAGTCAGCACCCGCATGGTCACATCAAGGTCGTCACCGGCGTACGGCAATGCCCTCAGCGGTGCGTCCAACGGCCGGAAGAAGTCGTCCCAGTGGATCAGCACCACCCGCCGGGCGCCCACTGCGCGCACCGTCTCATTCCAGTACTGCCTGATGTAGAGCTCGGGTTGGACTCCCAGTTGACCTATCCCCAGATATGCGACTTCGGCGCTGCGGCCGGCCAGCGCTCCGGGAGTGAATCCGGCGCTGCCCTGAATCAGCAGCCGACGACCGCTCGGTCGGTGTACGACAATCGTCGACCAGGCTTCACCGCACCGGTACGCCGACGCCCTGGCCGGCTGAACGACCGGGGTGGTGATGTGACCGGGGAAGCGATCCGGTGGGCAGTGATGAGACTTGATCAGGGTCACCTCGAAGGAGCCCAGTTGCACTGGCGTTCCCGGGGTGACCACCAGGATGCGGTCCTCGGAAAGCCCCTGCCCCCGAGCGATGTTGGCCGCCGAATCGCCACCGACAACCACGGCGCCGGTGCGCTCGGCGACGGCCGCGCTGTCCAGGGCGTGGTCGTAGTGGGTGTGAACGGGAAGCACCGCGGCCAGTTGCCCGACCCCGGCCCGATGCAGCGCGGCCTCGATCCGAGGCGCCGACGACGTCAGCTTGCGCGCAGCCACCTCGACCAGTCCGGGGCGGGAGAAAAAGCCGTCGGTCAGAACTGCCGAGGTGCCGTCGTCGACCAGTAAGGTCGACACCCCCAACCACATCACGCTCAGATCGGCATCGGCTGCCGCGGCCGGCACGTCGAGGTGCACCCGGTACCGGCCGAGGTCGGGGCGACCGAACTTCAGACGCATCAGGTGAACGCCGCCAATTCGACTCCGCTGGTGAGCAACCGGTCCCGCACGGCCATCGCGATTGCCGCCGCGCCCGGCGAATCTCCGTGCACACAGACCGATTCCACCTCGACATTGAGGACGGTGCCGTCGGCAGCGGTGACGGTACCGGACTCCACCATGGTCAATACGCGATCTGCGATTAGCTCGGGGTCGTGCAGGACGGCTCCACTCTCATTGCGGGGCAGTAACTTTCCGTCCGAGCGGTAAGCCCGGTCCGCGAAGGCCTCGGCCACGGTGCGCAAACCGAGGCGGCCCGCCTCCTTGAAGAAGGCCGAACCGGCCAGGCCCAGCACCGGCAGGCCCGGATCCGCCGCGCACACCGCTTCGGCGACGGCTCGGGCCTGCTCGCGGTTGGTCACGATCGTGTTGTAGAGCGCACCGTGGGGTTTGACGTAGCCCAGGACAGATCCGGCCGCCCGTGCCAGTGCCTGCAATGCGCCGATCTGGTAGATGACGTCAGCGGTCAGCTCAGCCGGGGCAACCTCGATCTGGCGGCGGCCGAAACCGGCGAGGTCGAAGTAACCCACCTGTGCGCCGATCCGCACTCCCCGCTGCGCGGCCGCGTGGCAGGTGCGCGCCAGGCCGACCGGGTTACCGGCGTGAAACCCGCACGCCAGGTTGGCGCTGGTGACGATGTCGAGCATGGCCGTATCGTCGCCGAGTCCCCACACCCCGTAGCCCTCGGCGAGGTCGGCATTGAGATCGACGCGTGCCACAGTTCCAGCCTAGGCCGGTCGCCCTCTACTGGTCGCGCTGGTCGTCGCCGATGAGCAGTCGAACAGCGAGGTCGAGGCGCTTGCTCACGTCATTGGCCGACGCCCGACGGGTCAGCCATGCCAGCAGATTCGAAAGCCAGACATCAGAGATCACCCGGGCGATGTGGTACTGGTCCTCGGTGGGGTCGCCGTCGGCCATGGCGCGGGCGAACATGCTGTCGATGATCTTCTCGACGTGGTCCACCTCCCCGGCTGCCGAGGCGTCGGCGAAGACGTAGGCCCGCGTCATGGCCTCGGTGAGAAGGGGATTGCGCTGCATGGCGCGGTTGAGCTTGCTGACCATGAAATTCAGTCGCTGGTAAGGGGTTCCACCGGTGAGGGCCGACCGGTCGGTCTTGGCGTCGATGCGTTCGAACTCGCGCCCCAGTGCCGAAACCAGCAGGTGAACCTTGGAAGGGAAGTACCGGTAAAGCGTTCCGACTGCCACATCCGCCCGGTCGGCGACCGCCCGCATCTGCACAGCTTCGTACCCACCCTTGGATGCGATGGCCAGGGTCGCATCCAGAATGCGCTTGCGCCGCTCCCGTTGGGCTTCGGAGCCCAACTCCGACTCCGTGAGCACCGAAACCGGCATCACTTCGCGCGGTTGAGATCCGGCGCCCGACTTCTGCGCTGGCGACGTCACTGTTGTGGACTCCTTCTTCGCAGGCGACCGCTGTCGACTTGACGGTTCATCGCTGGCACTATTAGAACACGTTCTAATAAGCCCTGACATGTAAGAATCCACCCGACCTGAGGAGTGCAGTGTCCGCCTCCATCGCCGACGAGCGGTTAGCCGCGCGTGATCTTGTTCGCAGTTGGGCGGCAGGCTCGGGCGCCCCGGCCGCGATACGGGCCGTCGAGCACGGAGATTCGACGGCCTGGCGCGGGCCCTACGACGGCATCGCCGAACTCGGCTTGTTCGGGATCGCCGTCGATGAGAACGCCGGTGGGGCAGGCGGATCGGTCGAGGACCTGTGCGCCATCGTGGAGGAGGCGGCTCGGGCCCTGGTTCCGGGTCCGGTGGCCGGCACCGCGCTGGCCACCCTTGTGGTGACGGACACCGAACTGCTGGAATCGCTTTCGTCGGGCCGGCGCACCGCGGGCTTCGCGCTCGACTGCGACCTGCAGGAAGCTGCCGGGCGGATCTCGGGTTCGGCCGACTACGTGCTGGGAGCCGACGCCGCCGGTGTGCTGCTGCTGCCGGTGGGTGAGCACGTCGTCCTCGTCGATGCCGGCGATCCCGCCGTCACGCTGGAGCCGTTGCCGGCGACGGATTTCTCCCGGCCGCTGGCCCGGCTCACCTTGAAGGGTGCGGTGGCCACCCGACTGGATGTGACCCGGCGGCGATTCGAGGATTTGGCGGCCACCATCCTGGCTGCGGAGGCCGCCGGTGTTGCGCGCTGGACGCTGGAGACCGCCGCTGACTACGCCAAGGTCCGCGAGCAGTTCGGCAAGCCGATCGGCAGTTTCCAGGCCGTCAAGCACCTGTGTGCGGAGATGCTGCTGCGGTCCCAGCAGATCTCCGTTGCCGCCGGTGACGCGGCGGTTGCCGCCGGCGGGGACGATGAGCACCAACTCTCGATCGCGGCCGCGGTGGCGGCGGCGGCCGGCATCCAGGCTGCCCGCAGCAACACAAAGGACTGCATTCAGGTCCTCGGCGGCATCGGCTTCACCTGGGAGCACGACGCGCACCTGTATCTGCGCCGCGCATTCGGTATCGCGCAGTTCCTCGGCGGCGAGTCCCGGTGGTTGCGCCGGGTGGTGGAGTTGACCATCGGCGGCGTCCGCCGGGATCTGCACATCGACCTCGACTCGGTGGCCCACCTGCGCTCCGGGATCAGCGATGCGGTGTCGGCGGTGGCCGCACTCCCGGCAGCCGAACGGCAGCCCGCCCTGGCCGACTCCGGCCTGCTGGCCCCGCATTGGCCCAAGCCCTACGGCCGGGGTGCCGGCCCGGCCGAACAACTGCTCATCGACGCTGAGCTGACCAAGGCCGGCGTGGTGCGGCCCGACCTCGTGATCGGCTGGTGGGCGGTGCCGACCATCCTCGAGGCGGGAACCCGGAAGCAGATCGACCGGTTCGTTCCGGCCACCCTGCGCGGCGAGATCTTCTGGTGCCAGTTGTTCAGCGAGCCGGAGGCCGGCTCAGACCTGGCGGCGCTGCGGACCAAGGCCGTCCGCGTCGAAGGCGGCTGGAAACTCAACGGTCAGAAGGTCTGGACCTCGGCGGCGCACAAAGCTGACTGGGGAGTTTGCCTGGCCCGAACCGACCCGGATGCCCCGAAACACAAAGGCATCACCTATTTCCTGGTCGACATGCGACTGCCCGGCATCATGATCCGCCCGCTGCGGGAGATCACCGGCGATGAGTTGTTCAACGAGGTCTTCTTCGACGACGTCTTCGTCCCGGACGAGATGGTGGTGGGCTCCGTCAACGACGGATGGCGGCTGGCCCGCAGCACCCTGGCCAGTGAACGGGTCGCAATGGCGCACGGCACCGCGCTGGGCAACCAGATGGAACAGATGCTGCGCACTCTGGCCGAGCAACAGGTGGACCCGGCGATGGCAGATCGGCTCGGTGGGCTGCTGCTGGCCGCGCAGGTCGGATCGCTGCTGGATCACCGCGTTGCGCAACTGGCGGTCTCCGGCCAGGACACCAGCGCCGAAGCCAGCGCCCGCAAGCTGATCGGCGTGCGCTACCGCCAGGCGCTCGAGGAGTTCCGGATGGAACTCTCGCCGGGTGCCGGCATCGTCGACAACGACGCCGTGCAGAGCTTTCTCAACACCCGCTGTTTGTCGATCGCCGGCGGAACCGAGCAGATCCTGCTGACCATGGCCGGGGAGCGACTGCTGGGACTGCCACGCTAGTCGGTCGCGTTAGTCGTAGGTGACCTCGACTGAATCAGTCTTGGGCCGCGACTGACAGGCCAGGATCAAGCCCTCTGCGAGATCATCGGGTTCGAGGACGTCGTTGGTCTCCATCTCCACCTCGCCGCTGACCAGGGTTGTGGCGCAGGCACCGCAGTGGCCCTCCCGGCACGAATACGGAGCCTCGATCCCGTCGTCGAGCAAGACGTCGAGCAGTTTCTCGGTCCTGGTCCACGAGACGGTGTAGGTCTGTCCGTCCAGGTGCACCACAGCGCTCGCCGCGTTGTCGGAGGTCGCCACGTGAGGATCGGTCCTTCCCAGGGAACTGGAACACGTTATAGAAATGACAATACGGTGAACTACCAGGCACGAGCCAGATCCGCTCGACACAAATCGTAACGTGTTCTAGTCTGAGGTGCAGCAACGCACACTCCGGAGGCCCTTCAGTGACGTCCATTCAACAGCGTGACGCGCAGACCGTTCTTGCCGCAATCGACGATCTGCTTCCGCGGCTGCACGAACGTGCGCCACACGCCGAGCAACTGCGCCGGCTTCCCAAAGAGAACATCGCGGACCTCGACGAGGCCGGTTTCTTCAAGATGCTGCAACCTGAGCAGTGGGGCGGGTTGCAGTGCGACCCCACGCTGTTCTTCGAGGCGGTTCGCCGGATTGCCAGCGCCTGCGGGTCCACCGGCTGGGCCGGCGGCATTCTGGGCGTCCACAACTGGCACCTGGCCCAGTTCGATCAGCAAGCCCAGGAGGACGTCTGGTCCGATGACCCGACAGTGCGGGTTTCCTCGTCCTACGCGCCGATGGGCGCCGGCGTGGTGGTCGACGGCGGCTACCTGGTCAACGGAACCTGGCTGTGGTCCTCGGGCTGCGACCACGCGAGTTGGACCTTCGTCGGCGGCCCGGTGATCAAGGACGGCCGACCGGTCGACTTCGGCAGCTTCCTGATGCCGCTGGGCGATTACCAGATCCGCGACGATTGGAACGTGGTTGGCCTGAAGGCCACCGGCAGCAACACGCTCGTCGTCAAGGACGTGTTTGTGCCCCGGCACCGCTTCCTGTCTTATGGCGCCATGAACGACGGTTCGGCGGGCGGGCTCAAGACCAACACGTCGCCGGTTTACCGGATGCCCTGGGGGACAATGCATCCGACCACTATTTCCACCCCGATCGTCGGGATGGCTTACGGGGCCTACAACGCTCACGTCGAGCACCAGGGCAAGCGGGTCCGGGCGGCCTTCGCCGGGGAGAAAGCCAAGGACGATCCGTTCGCCAAGGTGCGCATCGCCGAGGCCGCCAGCGACATCGACGCCGCCTGGCGCCAGTTGAGCGGCAACCTCGCCGAGGAGTACGCCCTGCTCCGCGAGGGCAAGGAAGTCCCGATGGAGCTGCGGGTCCGCGCCCGTCGCGACCAAGTGCGTGCCACCGGTCGGGCCATCGCCTCGATTGACCGCCTTTTCGAGGCCGCCGGCGCGACCGCGCTCAACAACGACCAATCCCTGCAACGGTTCTGGCGCGACGCGCACGCCGGACGGGTGCACGCCGCCAACGATGCCGAACGCGCCTACGTCATGTACGGCAATCAGGAGTTCGGGCTGCCGCTCGGCGACACGATGGTCTAGGGAGTTCGATGACCGGGTTCATCCGCGAGGCCCAGTCCCAGCAGGACATCACCTTTGAATCCACCTCGCGATACGCCGAGGTCCGTTCAGGCGACCGGGACATGCGGCTGCACTACCACGAAGCCGGCGAGGGCAACGATCAGACGATCGTGCTGCTGCACGGGGGCGGCCCCGGGGCGTCAAGCTGGTCGAACTTCGGACGCAACATCGCTGTGCTCGCGCAGCACTTCCATGTCATCGCCGTCGACCAACCCGGCTACGGACATTCCGACAAGCACACCGAGCACGAGCAGTACAACCGCTACAGCGCCAACGCGGTCTTAGGGCTGTTCGATCACTTGGGCATCAAACGTGCTGCGCTGGTGGGTAATTCGCTCGGCGGTGGCACCGCGGTCCGCTTTGCGCTGGACAACCCCGATCGTGCCGGTCGGCTTGTGTTGATGGGGCCCGGGGGCTTGAGTGTCAACCTCTTCGCGCCCGACCCGACCGAGGGTGTGAAGCTGCTGGCCCGGTTCAACGCCGAACCGACGCGAGAGAACATGGAACGCTTTCTGCGGATCATGGTGTTCGACCAGAAACTGATCACCCCCGAACTCATCGACGAGCGGTTTGCCATCGCCTGCTCGCCGGAATCGCTGGCCGCCACCCGCGCGATGGGGAAGTCGTTCGCCGGGCCTGATTACGAACTCGGCATGATGTGGCGCGACGTCTACAAGCTGCGCCAGCGGGTACTGCTGATTTGGGGTCGTGAGGACCGGGTCAACCCCTTGGACGGTGCCCTGATGGCGCTCAAGCAGATTCCCAAGGTGCAACTGCACATATTCGGGCAATGCGGCCATTGGGCCCAGGTCGAGAAGTTCGACGAGTTCAACACACTGACCATCGACTTCCTGGAAGGTGGCCGGTGACCGGAATTCATTCTCTGGGCTATCTGCGCATCGAGTCCACCGACGTCCCCGCCTGGCGGGAGTACGGACTCAAGGTGCTGGGCATGATCGAGGGCAAAGGCACGGTCGACGGCGCCCTGTATCTGCGGATGGACGACTTCCCGGCGCGGCTGGTCATCGTCCCCGGCGAGCACGACCGGCTATCGGAAGCCGGCTGGGAGTGCGCCAACGCCCAAGGGCTGCAGAGCATCCGCGAGGCCCTCGATGTCGAAGGCATCCCGTACAAGGAGGCTACCGCCGCGCAACTGGCCGACCGGCGGGTCGACGAGATGATCACCTTCACCGACCCGTCCGGCAACCGGTTGGAGGTCTTTCACGGCGCAGCCCTGGAGCACCGGCGGGTGGTCAGCCCCTACGGCCACCGGTTCGTCACCGGTGAACAGGGTCTGGGGCACGTGGTGTTGTCCACCCGCGACGACGCCGAGGCGCTGCACTTCTATCGCGATGTGCTGGGCTTCAAGTTGCGCGACTCGATGCGCTTGCCGCCGCAACTGGTCGGCCGTCCCGCCGACGGACCACCGCCGTGGCTCCGGTTCTTCGGCTGTAACCCCCGTCACCACAGCCTGGCCTTTCTGCCCATGCCGACACCGAGCGGCATCGTGCACCTCATGGTCGAGGTGGAGGGCAGCGATGACGTCGGGCTGTGCCTCGATCGTGCCCTGCGGCGCAAGGTTCCGATGTCGGCGACGCTGGGTCGGCACGTCAACGACAAGATGCTGTCGTTCTACATGAAGACGCCCAGTGGATTCGACGTCGAATTCGGTTGCGAAGGGCTCCAGGTCGAAGACGACGGCGGCTGGATCGCCCGGGAGAGCACTGCAGTCAGCCTGTGGGGACACGACTTCAGCATCGGCTCGCGCGGCAGCCAGTAGTCTTCTCGCATGCCGGCCGAGCCGATCAACCCCCGCACCTTTCGGCAGGTCCTCGGGCAGTTCTGCACCGGGATAACGATCATCACCACCATGCACGAGGACGTGCCCAACGGTTTCGCCTGCCAGTCTTTTGCGGCGTTGTCCCTCGATCCGCCGCTGGTGCTGTTCTGCCCGACCAAGGTGTCCCGGTCGTGGCAGGCGATCGAGGCCAGCGGGCAGTTCTGCGTCAATGTGCTGACGGAGAAGCAACGACACATCTGCGAGCGATTCGGCTCCAGGGAGCCCGACAAATTCGCCGGGGTGGACTGGCACCTGTCGCGGCTGGGTTCGCCGGTGCTGGACGGCTCGTTGGCGCACATCGACTGCACAGTGCATTCGGTCCACGACGGTGGGGACCACTTCGTGGTGTTCGGTGCCGTGCAGTCACTTTCCGAGGTGCCGGCGGTCAAGCCCCGGCCGCTGCTGTTCTATCGCGGCGAGTACACCGGTATCGAACCGGACAAGAGCACCCCCGCGCAGTGGCGGGACGACCTTGAGGCCTTCCTCACCACCACCTCACCCGACACCTGGCT
>CAXNJA010000027.1:0-24171 GCA_964202555.1 Mycobacterium sp. | reverse complement strand
GAACCTGTTCTGGGCGTTCGGCTACAACATCGCCGCCATCCCCCTGGCGGCGCTGGGTCTGCTCAACCCGATGATCGCCGGCGCGGCGATGGCGCTGTCGTCGGTGGTGGTGGTGACCAACAGCCTGCGGCTGAAGCGGTTCCGCTGACCCCGCGCCTCACTCCGTCCCGCCCTCCCGCCCTCCCGCCCAAACGTGAGTTTGGGCGGGAAAGTGCGAGTGGATCTCGCCATTTCGTCGAACTCGACGCGTGGCGGTCGTCAGGCCGACAATAGAAGCAGCGCTGCAGGCCTCCCCGAGGCGGTGCACCACATCACGCGGAAACCGGTGAGATGAAGTTAGGCTAGCATTACCTCTTATCGCGGGACGGGGTCAAAAGGCCCCAACTACACCCTGTAGTCGTCCGTACCCCCGCGGCTGGGACACTGGTCGTCATGAGTGAGCAGTCAGCGCCCGGGGTGCTGTGCCACAACTCGGTGGCCGCATCGGCGAAGCTGTTCGAACAAGCCTGCGCGGTGATCCCGGGCGGGGTGAATTCGCCGGTCCGGGCGTTCAACGCCGTCGGCGGCACACCCCGCTACATCACCTCGGCCAAGGGGTGCTGGCTCACCGACGCCGACGGAAACCGCTATGTGGATCTGGTGTGTTCCTGGGGGCCGATGATCCTGGGTCATGCGCACCCGGCGGTGGTGGACGCCGTGGTGCGGACCGCCGCCCACGGGCTGTCCTTCGGGGCTCCGACTCCCGGTGAGACCGACCTCGCCGCGGAGATCATCGCCCGCGTGGCGCCGGTGCAGCGGGTGCGTCTGGTCAACTCCGGCACCGAGGCCACCATGAGCGCGGTGCGGCTGGCCCGCGGGTTCACCGGCAGGTCGAAGATCATCAAGTTCTCCGGCTGCTACCACGGCCATGTCGATGCGCTGCTGGCCGACGCCGGTTCCGGGGTGGCGACCCTCGGCCTGCCGTCCTCGCCCGGGGTCACCGGAGCTACTGCCGCTGACACAATCGTATTGCCCTACAACGACATCGAGGCGGTTGAAGCGTCGTTCGCGGCTTTCGGCGACACCATCGCCGCGGTCATCACCGAGGCCGCCGCGGGCAACATGGGAGCAGTCGCCCCGCAGCCCGGCTATAACGCGGCACTGCGCCGGATCACCGCCGAGCACGGTGCCCTGCTGATCGTCGACGAGGTGATGACCGGTTTCCGGATCAGCCGAGCCGGGTGGTACGGCGTCGATCCGGTCGACGCCGATCTGTTCACCTTCGGCAAGGTGATGAGTGGGGGACTACCGGCGGCCGCCTTCGGCGGACGGACCGAGGTGATGGAACGCCTCGCCCCGCTGGGGCCGGTGTACCAGGCCGGGACCCTGTCCGGGAACCCGGTCGCCGTGGCGGCGGGCCTGGCCACGCTCCAGCATGCCGACGACGCCGTGTACGCCGCCCTGGATGCCAACGCCGACCGGTTGGCCGCGCTGTTGTCGCAGGCGCTGTCGGACGCCGGGGTCGCCCATCAGGTGGCGCGGGCCGGGAACTTTCTGTCGGTGTTCTTCACGGGCGAGTCCGGGGATCCGGTGACCGACTTCGCGTCGGCCCGGGCCAGCGACACCTTCAGGTTCCCGCCGTTCTTCCACGCCCTGCTCGACGGCGGGGTCTATCCGCCGCCGAGCGCCTTCGAAACCTGGTTCGTCTCGGCGGCTCTCGACGACGACGCCTTCGAACGGATCGCCGCCGCGTTGCCGGCCGCTGCCCGGGCGGCCGCAGAAGCGAGGCCCTCATGAGCGATCGCACCCAGGAGGGCGGCCGGACCATCGTGCACGTCATGCGTCACGGCGAGGTGCACAACCCCGAACAAATTCTCTACGGTCGCCTCCCGGACTACCACCTCTCCGAGCGGGGCCGCGCCCAAGCCGAGGCAGTCGCCGGGTGGCTGGCTGAGCGCGACATCGTCTACGTCGTCGCCTCACCGTTGGAACGCGCCCAGGAGACCGCCGCGGCGGTAGCGGCGCGCCACAACCTACCGGTGGGCGTCGACGAATCGCTGATCGAATCCCACAACGTCTTTCAGGGCCAACGGGTTTCACCCGGCGATGGGGCGCTGCGCGACCCGCGTAACTGGTGGCACCTGCGTAACCCCCGCTCGCCGTCCTGGGGTGAGCCCTACCACGAGATCGCCGAACGGATGCGTTCCGCTCTACATCGGGCCCGCGTCAAGGGCGCCGGCCACGAAGCTGTCGCAGTCAGCCATCAGCTTCCGGTTGAGACGTTGCGGAGGGCGATGAACGACCAACCGCTGCATCATTTCCCGACCAGGAGACTGTGCAACCTGGCCTCGATGACGTCGTTCTACTTCGACGGCGACGACTACGTCGGCTGGGGATACTCGGAGCTCGCCGGACGGTGAAGTGGTTGGTGGCACTGCTGGCGGCGGCTCTGGTAGCCGGTTGCTCCACCGGCGACGACGCCGTCGCCCAGGGTGGAACATTCCAGTTCGTCGCGCCCGGCGGCAAAACCGACATCTTCTACGACCCGCCGTCCTCCCGCGGCGTCCCCGGCCCGCTGTCCGGCCCGGACCTGATGGACACCAACCGGACCATCTCCGTCGACGATTTCGCCGGCCAGGTGGTGATCATCAACATCTGGGGGCAGTGGTGCGGACCGTGCCGCGCGGAGGTCTCCGAGTTGCAGCAGGTCTATGACGCCACCCGCGGCGACGGGGTAGCGTTGCTGGGAATCGTCGTGCGCGACAACAATATCCAAGCGCCGCGTGACTTCATCATCGACCGCAAGATCAGCTATCCGTCGATCTACGACCCGGCGATGCGCACCATGCTCGCCTTCGGCGGCAAGTACCCGACCACGGTGATCCCGTCGACGGTGGTCCTCGATCGTGAGCACCGGGTGGCAGCGGTTTTCCTTCGCGAGTTGCTCGCAGAGGATCTGCTCCCACTGGTGCAACGCCTGGCGGCCGAACCGGCGCCGACATCCTCGTGAACGGTCTGGCGGAGACGGCGGCGGCGGGTCCGCTGGCCCTGGCCCTGGGTCTGTGCGTGCTGGCGGGTTTGGTGTCCTTCGCCTCGCCGTGTGTGGTGCCGCTGGTACCGGGCTACCTGTCCTATCTGGCGGCGGTCGCCGGTGCCCCCGCGACGACTGCCGGCGTCGACACCCGGGCGCGTTGGCGAGTGGCGGGGTCAGCGCTGTTGTTCGTCGCCGGATTCACCGTGGTGTTCGTCCTGGGCACGGTGGCGGTGCTGGGGATGACGACGACGCTGATCACCAATCAGATTGCACTGCAGCGCATCGGCGGCGTGGTGACGATCATCATGGGTCTGGTGTTCATCGGCTTTTTTCCGGTGCTGCAACGGCAGGCCCGTTTCGCCCCGAAGCAGTGGGCCGGCCTGGCCGGGGCACCGCTGCTCGGGGCGGTCTTCGGCCTGGGCTGGACACCGTGTCTGGGTCCGACGCTGACGGGGGTGATCGCCGTCGCGTCGGCCACCGACGGTGCCAGCGTCGCCCGTGGGGTGGTGCTGGTCATCGCCTACTGCCTGGGTTTGGGCATCCCCTTCGTGCTGGTGGCGCTGGGATCGGGATGGGCGCTCAACGCCTTCGGTTGGCTACGCCGGCACAGCCGGGTGATCCAGGTGGTCGGCGGCGTGCTCATGGTCGCCGTGGGCGTAGCCCTGGTGACCGGGTTGTGGAATGACTTCACCTCCTGGGTGCGAGACGCCTTCGTCAGCGACGTGAGGTTGCCGATTTGACGATCCACGTACCGCCAGCAGACCCAAACGTCGCCGACGCGCCGCGATTGGCGAGACGTTTACGTCTGCTCGCGCTGAGACCGTGGCGGGCATTGACCTCAATGGGCACCGCTCTGGTGCTGTTGTTCCTCCTCGCGCTGGGCGCGGTGCCCGGCGCGCTGCTACCGCAACGCAGTCTCAACGAGTCCAAGGTTCAGCAGTACCTCAACCAGCATCCGGTGATCGGCCCCTGGTTCGACCGGCTGCAACTTTTCGACGTCTTCTCCAGTTTCTGGTTCACCGCCATCTACGCGCTGCTGTTCATCTCGCTGGTGGGTTGTCTGACCCCGCGCATCGTCGAGCACTCCCGCAGCTTGCGCGCCACCCCGGTGCCGGCACCGCGGAATCTGAGCCGGCTGCCCCGGCACGCCGCGGTGACGGTGAGCGGGACGCCGGCGGAGGCGGCCGCCCGCATCGGCGGACAGTTGCGGGGATGGCGACGGGTCACCCGCACCACCGACGACGTTGTGGAGATCTCAGCCGAGAAGGGCTACCTGCGCGAGTTCGGCAACATCGTCTTCCACTTCTCGCTGCTCGGTCTGCTCGCCGCTGTTGCGATCGGAAAGCTGTTCGGCTACGAGGGCAACGTCATCGTGCTCGCCAACGGCGGGCCGGGATTCTGCTCGGCGTCCCCGGCGGCCTTCGACTCCTTCCGGGCCGGCAACAACGTCGACGGGACCTCGCTGTACCCGATGTGCATCCGGGTCAACGACTTCGAGGCCAGTTACCTACCGACCGGGCAGGCCACCTCGTTCTCCTCGAACATCGACTACCAGGCCGGCAATGACCTGGATACCGGCACATGGCGGTCATACCGCCTGGAGGTCAACCACCCGCTTCGGGTGGGCGGAGACCGGGTCTACCTCCAGGGCCACGGGTATGCCCCGACATTCACGGTGACCTTCCCCAATGGCGAGCAGCGCACCCAGACCGTGCAGTTCCTGCCCAACGATCTGCAGAGCCTGCTGTCCTCGGGCGCGTTGCGAATCGACCCGCCCGCCGGTCTCTACACCGCCGATCAGCGGCGAAAGAATCAGATCGCCATCGCCGGACTGTTCGCGCCCACCCAGCAGATGGACGGCAAGCTGCTGTCATCGAGTTTTCCCGCCATGCGCGACCCCGCCGTCGCGGTCGACATCTACCGCGGCGACACCGGGTTGGACTCCGGCCGGCCGCAGTCACTGTTCAGCCTGGATAACCGCCTCGTCGAGCAGAAGCGGCTGAACAAGGTGAAGCGGGTCAACCTCATCGTCGGCCAGCAGGTCGATCTCGGTGACGGCACGATGGTGCGTTTCGACGGCGCCACCGAGTTCGTCAATCTGCAGGTCTCCCACGACCCCGCCCAGGTGTGGGTACTGGTGTTTGCGATGACCATGATGGGCGGTCTGCTGGTATCCCTGGTGGTGCGCCGGCGGCGGGTGTGGGCGCGGGTCAGCGACTCGGGGTCAGCGCCGGGTACGGTGAATGTCGAGTTGGGAGGCCTTGCCCGCACCGATAACTCGGGATGGGGCGAGGAGTTGGACAAGCTGGCCCAGCGAGTAGCGGAGGCGGATCGCGCATGAGGCGCAGCGAGTAGCGGAGGCGGATCGCGCATGAATACCGATATCGACATCGGCCTGGCCCGGTACTCGGACTGGGCGTTCACCGGATCCGTGGTCATCCTCGTCCTGGCCATGCTGCTGCTGGCTGTCGAACTCGCCTCCAGTCGCTCCCGCCGTGCCGACGCGCGCGAACTCGTCGGGGCCGCCGCGGTGGGCACCACCGGCGGTGTCGACCTGGCCGACAACCGTCCCGGCGTCGTCATCGAGGAAGCCGCGGCGCCGTTCTCCGAACGGGTCGGAAAGGCCGGGCTGAACCTCGTCTACCTCGGCATTCTGCTGCTCGGAGCCTGCATCGTGTTGCGCGGTCTGTCCACCCACCGGGCGCCGTGGGGCAACATGTACGAGTTCATCAACCTGACCGGTTTTTGCGGGCTGGTGGCCGCGGCGGTGGTCCTGCGCAGACCGCAGTACCGGGCGCTGTGGGTGTTCGTGCTGGTGCCGGTACTCGTTCTGCTGACCATCTCCGGCAAGTGGCTCTACACCCACGCCGCGCCGGTGATGCCCGCCCTGCAGTCCTACTGGCTACCGATTCACGTGTCGGTGGTCAGCCTGGGTTCGGGAGTGTTCCTGGTCGCCGGGGTCGCCAGCATCCTGTTCCTGCTGAAGATGTCGCGCTTCGGCGAACCGGATGCGCAAGGCGCGTTGGCCCGGGTGGTCGCGAAGTTGCCCGACGCCCAGATCCTGGATCGCATCGCCTACCGCACCACGATCTTCGCCTTCCCGGTGTTCGGGTTCGGCGTCATCTTCGGAGCGATCTGGGCCGAGGAGGCCTGGGGCCGCTACTGGGGTTGGGACCCCAAGGAAACGGTGTCGTTCATCGCCTGGGTGATCTACGCGGCGTATCTGCATGCCCGTTCGACAGCGGGTTGGCGGGATAAGAAGGCAGCGTGGGTCAACATTGTCGGCTTCGCCGCCATGGTGTTCAACCTGTTCTTCATCAACCTGGTGACCGTCGGTCTGCACTCCTACGCGGGAGTCAACTGAGCCGGGCTGGCGCCGGGATCAGCCGGGACTAACGGGGGTTGTTATCGCCGTGGCCGAGCCGCCACAGGAAATCCGGGTCGTCGTCGGGCCCGATGACACGCGGGGCGGGTCGGTTGGCCTTGGCGCGGATCGCCCGCACGGCGACGTAGGCCAAGGCGCCAACAACCAAGATGAGCAGCAGGTACAGCAGCACCGGAAAACCTCCTTGATTGCGAATATACGCGCGTCGGTAGGCTTTCCGCCGTGACGGACAATCAGGCAGGTGGCGGCACCGGCCGCTTGGTGCGCGACGTCGTCGTCTACACGCTGGCGCGACTCGGTCTGGTCGCCGCTCTCACCGCGGCGATCTTCTTCGTGGCGCAGGTGATCGGCGTTCAGGTCCCGTTGGCGGTGGCGGTTCTGTTCGCGATCGTGATCGCGTTGCCGCTGGGCATCTGGCTGCTGGCCCCGCTGCGCCGGCGCGCGACCGCGGGCATCGCCGAGGCGGACGAACGGCGCCGCCGCGACCGCGAGCAGTTGGAAGCGCGGCTGCGCGGCGAAAAACCGGAGTAACGATTTCGGCGCGCTAATCGTCGCTGGGCGCATGAAAGCGCGCCGAAATCGGTCAGGCGGCGAACGCCAGAGCGGCGGCCACGGCGACCGACCACACCAGCATCGTCAACCCGGTGTCGCGCAGCACCGGGATGAGCTCGCGCCCGCCGCGCCCGGCGCGGACCGGCCCGGAAGCTTTCACGGCCAGCGGCAGCGCCAGGAAACCCAGCGCGCACCACGGTGTGGCGCGCATGAGCACCACGGTCATCGCGGCCGCGACCCCGAGCAGAGCCAGGTAGAGCACCCGGGTTCGGGCGTCGCCCAGGCGTACCGCGAGGGTCATCTTGCCGGCGATGCGGTCGGTGGGAATGTCGCGCAGGTTGTTGGCCACCAGCACCGCCGACGACAACCCCCCGACAGCGACCGCCGTCGCGAGACCGACCCAATCCGCCCGCAGCGCCTGGGTGTACTGGGTGCCCAGTACCGCCACCAGACCGAAGAACACAAACACCGCAACCTCGCCGAAGCCGGCGTAGCCGTAGGGGCGCGAGCCACCGGTATACAGCCACGCCCCGGCGATGCACAGCACCCCGACGGCGACGAGCCATGGCGCGGTCAGCAGCGCCAGTGCGACGCCGGCCACCCCTGCCACGCCCAGGCTCGCCAGTGCGACCGCGAGCACCGCGCGGGGTGCGGCCAGTTTCGAGCCGACCAGCCGAAGCGGCCCGGCCCGCTCGTCATCGGTGCCGCGGATGCCGTCGGAGTAGTCGTTGGCGTAGTTGACACCCACGATCAGTGCCACTGAAACCAGCAGCGCCAGCAGCGCTTTCCACCACACCGCCGACCCCAGCCAGGCTGCCGCGCCGGTTCCCGCGATGACCGGAGCGACGGCGTTGGGCAGGGTGCGCGGCCTGGCCCCCTCGATCCACTGTGCGACGGTGGCCATCAGCCGGCGAGGTCCATCGGAAGGTTCAGGGGGATCCAGAACATCCCGGAATCCTAGTGTGGCGGCATCGACGCGGTGACCTCCGAGCGGGTCTGCGCGCGTTGCCGTGCCCGCGAGGCGGTGGAGCTTGCGTTCGACCTGCCGTAACGACTGGTCACAGGCGTGTCCATACTGGATTGGTGAAGACAGAGATTTGCGACCAGTACGGCATCGAGTTTCCGCTTTTCGCCTTCAGCCACTGCCGCGACGTCGTGGCCGCGGTGACCAACGCGGGCGGGTTCGGCGTCCTCGGCGGCGTGGCCTTCCGGCCCGATCAGCTCGAACAAGAACTGACCTGGATCGACGAGCATGTCAACGGCAAACCGTACGGCGTGGACATCATCGTGCCGGCCAAGTACGAGGGCAAGGGCGAGAACCTGACCCGCGACCAACTGGCGGAGCGCATCCCCGCCGAGTTCCGCGACTTCATCAACGAACTTCTCGAGGCGCACGACATCGAGGCCGAGGAACTGCGGGTCGGATCCTCGGCCCTGGGCGGTGACACCGGCAAGGGCCTGCTCGACGTCGCGCTCAACCATCCGATCAAGATGATGGCCAACGCGCTGGGCGTTCCGCCGGACTACATGATCGAGGCCGGCAAGGAGCGGGGTATCCCGGTCGCCGCATTGGTCGGCGCCAAAGAGCACGCGATCAAGCAGGTGCAGGCGGGCGTCGATCTGATCGTGGTTCAGGGCACCGAGGCCGGCGGCCACTGCGGCGAAGTCACCACCTTGGTGCTCATCCCCGAGGTGCTCGACGCGATCGCCGAGATTCCGGGCGGCAAGGATGTCCCGGTGCTTGCCGCCGGTGGCATCGTGACCGGCCGGCAGATGGCGGCGTGCGTGGCCATGGGCGCGGCCGGAGCGTGGACCGGATCGGTGTGGTTGACCACCGAAGAGGCCGAGACCGCGCCGTTCACCAAACAGAAGATGCTGACGGCTTCCTCGCGCGACACCGTTCGTTCGGCCGGGCGTACCGGAAAGCCGTCGCGGCAATTGCGTTCGGACTGGACCGACGCCTGGGCGCCGAATCCCAAAGGCCGCCAACCGTTGCCGCTGCCACTACAGGCGATGATCGCCGAGCCGGCCCTGCGCCGTATCGACAAGCTCGCCGAGGGCGGCCACCCGGGCGCGCAGGCGCTGTCGACCTACTGGGTCGGGCAGGGGGTGGGACTGATGAACAAGATCAAGCCTGCCCGCGAGGTGGTGCTGGAGTTCATCGAGGACTACGTCAACGCCGCCGAACGGCTGTTCCGCACCCTCGACGACTGACTCTGGCCTAGATTCGGGACCCGTGACCACAATTTTCACGGCCCGCAAAGTTGTCACCATGAACCCGGCCAACCCAGAGGTGCAGGCGGTCGCGGTGCGAGACGGGCGGATCCTGTGCGCTGGAAGCCTGCAGGAGTGCCAGGCCTGGGGGCCGGCGGAGGTCGACGACCGCTTCGCCAACCACGTGATCATCCCCGGCTTCGTCGAGGCGCATGGGCACACCGCAGACAGTGCCAGCGAACTGATGCCCTACGTCGGCTACCACCCATACCCGCTGTCGGACGGCCGGACCACCACACCGATCCGCAGCTACGACGACCTCATCGAGCGGCTGAAAACCGAGGACTCCGCCTTGCCCCCGGGAGAGCCATTGGTGGCCAACGGATTTGATCCGATCTACTTCCCGGATCTGCCGCGGCTGTCCAAGCGCGAACTCGATCAGGTATCGAGCACCCGGCCGGTTTTCGTCCGGCATGCCAGCGGACATCTGGCGACGGTGAATACCGCGCTGCTGGAGGCGGAGGGCATCACCAAGGATTCACCGACGCCGGGCATCGGCCGGGATACCGACGGCGCGCTCAACGGCGAGCTGCAGGAGGCGCCGGCCATGACCCTGGCCACGGCGGCATTCGAGAAGCTGATGGCCGCCGGCCTCGGCGCCAGACCGATCGAGATCCACGCGGCGATGTGCCGAAACGCCGGGGTGACGACGTCCACCGAGCTGATCGGCATGCTCCTGATCGCGCCGGATCAGGTCAAGGTCTGGCAGGACACCGTCAACGCGCCGATGTTCCCGGCTCGAATGGTGCTCTATAACCTGCCCGTGATGCCGGGCAGCACCGTGGACTACAACGCGGTTGCCGACGCCGCGGTGAGGTTGCGTGAGATCGAATCCGACAAACTGCGCGCCCCCGGTGTCAAACTGGTCGCCGACGGCTCGATCCAGGGCTGGACCGCGGTAGTGATGGACCCGGGCTACTTCACCGGCGAGGACCACGGGCTGCTGATGTTCTCCCCGGAGGACATGCTGGTCGCGGTTCGGGCGTTCCACGCCCGCAAGCTCAACGTGCACTGCCACGCCAACGGCAACGGAGCCGCGCAGATGTTCATCGACGCAGTCGAGGAGGTCGTGCGCACCGACGCCTGGCTGGACCACCGCCACGTCGTACAGCACTCCCAGATGACCACCGCCGCCCAGTACCGCCGGATGGGTCGGCTTGGTGTCTGCGCCAACATCTTCACCAACCACATCTGGTACTGGGGTGATCAGCACTACGACTTCACGATGGGCCCTGAGCGGACCCGCGGGATGTGGGCCTGCCGCACGGCACTGGACAACAATGTGCCGCTGTCGTTCCACTCCGATTCCGGGGTCACGCCCGTGGGTCACCTCATGACGATGTGGTGTGCGGTCAACCGGGTGACGCCCAGCGGCCGGGTGCTCGGCGAGTACGAGAAGATCACCCCCTACGAGGCTCTGCATGCCGCCACCATCGGCGGGGCGTTCCAGTTGCACATGGATCACGAGATCGGTTCCATCGAGGCCGGTAAGTTCGCCGACTTCGCGGTGCTCAAAGACTCACCTCTCGACGTCGACCCGATGGGTATCCGCGACATCGAGGTGTGGGGCACAGTGGTGGGCGGCGAGGTTTTCCGGGCCGCACGCGGGTGACCCCGGCGATCCCCGTCACGGTGATCGGCGGCTACCTCGGTTCGGGGAAGACGACGTTGCTCAACCAGATGCTTCGTCGGTCAACCGGGCGGCGGATCGCAGTGTTGGTCAACGACTTCGGCGACATCGGGATCGACGGTGACCTGATCGCAGCCGCTGACGGTGACACCATCACGCTCACCAACGGCTGCGTGTGCTGCATGATCGGCAGCGACTTGATGACAGCGCTGTGGTCGGTCCGGGACCGTGCTGAACCACCAGATCACGTCATCATCGAAGCCAGCGGAATCGCCGACCCGGCGCCGATCTCCCATCATGCTCTGACGCCCGGATTTGATCTGGACGGCGTTGTGGTGCTGCTGGACGCCGAGACCGTGCGCCGGCGGGAACGCCATTCGGTGGTGGGCCGCACCATCCGTCGTCAGCTTGCCGCCGCGGATGTGTTGGTGCTCAACAAGATCGACGTGGTCTCGGCCGCTCAACTCGATGAACTCGACGACTGGTTGGCGCGTGCAGCACCGGGCGTGCCGGTGCTGCACGCCCGTGACGGCGACGTTCCCGTGTCGACGCTCGTCGCCTTCTCTCACGACGAGATTCCCGCCGCCGAGCCGCTGCGCCACGAACACGACTACGGCACGGTGAGTGTGACACTGCAGCAGCCCGTTGGCCGCGCGGTGCTCGAACGCTTCCTCGACGAGTTGCCTGCGGGGGTGATGCGGGTGAAAGGGATTGTCCAGCTGGTTGAGTCGCCGGACCGACGCACCATCGTCCATCGGGTCGCCACCCGGCGCGCTATCACAACCGAAGGTCCCTGGCAGGATGGTGAATCCGGCCGGCTGGTTGTCATCGCGTTGGCCGATGTTCCGTTGGAAGGTGCTGTTCAGCTGTTGTTCGCCTGACGCTCGCGGTGAGCTGATGATTAACGTTATGTACACCGACACAACACCGTTCGGTCTCGGTCAGGACATTTGACAGGAACATCGTTCGGGTTGTGACCGCAACGTCCGTACTCATCGCCCCGCAACAGACGAGATTCGACTGCGACCCCCGCTACACCCTGCTCTTGACGTCCGAACCCAGCCAGATCCGCGCCGCGCAGCGCCTCCGCTACCAGGTTTTCTCGACCGAGTCGGGGTTCACGCTGCGCAACGACGACGAACTCGACATCGACCGTTTCGACGACTACTGCGACCACTTAGTCGTCCGCGAAGACCACACCGGTGAACTCGTGGGTTGTTATCGCATGCTGCCCCCACCGGGCGCGATTGCCGCAGGTGGCCTCTATTCCGCTGGAGAGTTCGATATCTCCGCACTGGACGCGCTGCGGCCCTTCATGGTCGAGATGGGCCGCGCGGTGGTGCGTGCAGATCACCGCAACGGAGCGGTGATTCTGATGATGTGGACCGGAATCCTCGCCTACCTCGATCGGTGCGGCTACGACTACGTCGTCGGCTGTGTCTCCGTCCCGACCCACGCCGAGGGCCCACCAGGTAGCCAACTTCGTGGAATTCGCGATGCTGTTCTGGCCCGGCATGGGGCCGCACCCGAGTTCACCGTGCACCCGTACCGGCCGGTGCGACTTGCTGGCCGGCGCCTCGACACCATCGATCCGCCGGCGCGGACGACCATCCCTGCACTGATGCGCGGGTACCTACGGCTGGGTGCACAGATCTGCGGTGAACCGGCCCACGATCCCGAATTCGGAGTCGGTGACTTCCTCGCTCTGTTGGACAAGCGCAGAGCCGACCTCCGCTTCCTCACCCGTCTACGGTCTGCCGCGGCTGCCGGACAGCACTCCGCGGCGATAGCTCAGGGGATGCATCGCTGGTGACTGCGGCCGAACATTCCTGGCTACCGAAGACGTCGTGCAGCGCGGAGTGTGTGCGCTCCCGGCTGGGTGATCCCGGCCGTCGAATCGCGGCAGCGATACGCGCCGCCCGGCGGATCGTCGCTGCGGCGCTACTGTTCGCAACGCTGCCCGTGCTCGCGCTGCCGCTGCCGCGGCGGTCTGACGCGCAGCGTTTCTATTGCCGGGCCTTGCTGGGCTGTCTAGGTATTCGGTTCATCCTGACCGGTAGCCCCGTCCGCGATCCTCGCGGCCTGCTGGTGGTCAGCAACCACGTGTCCTGGGCCGACATCTTCGCCGTCGGCGCAGTGCTGCCAGGCTCCTTCGTGGCTCGCGCCGATGTCATCGACTGGCCGGGAATCGGACTCGCGGCGCGGATGGCCAATGTGATCCCGATCGAACGGCGCAGCCTTCGCCAGCTCCCCATGGTTGTCGACACCGTGGTCGATCGACTGCGCAACGGGCACACCGTGGTCGCTTTCCCGGAAGGCACCACCTACTGCGGAGTGGATCACGGCGAGTTCAGGCCCGCGCTGTTCCAGGCGGCTGTCGAGGCGGTCCGGCCGGTACAGCCCCTTCGTTTGAGCTATCACCACGAGGACGGCAGTCCGTCGAGCGTGGCCGCTTTCCTCGGAGACGACTCACTGTGGGCTTCGATAAAACGGATCGCTCGCGCACGTGTGACGACCGTTCACGTCCAGGTGCTACCGCTGCAACTGCCCGGTTCGGGCCGTGGCGGACTGTCTGCCGAATGTCAGATGGCCGTGCACTCAGTAGAACTGACGGCGTGAGATCCTGCCGACCTGAGGCCACCGCGATCGGCGACGATTCTTCCGCCGGCCGGAATCTGGCCGGTCGCCTGGAAAATGATGCGCCGGGAGATTTCCACTGCGTGGTCTGCGAATCGCTCGTAGTATCGGCTCAGCAGGGTTGTGTCCACCGCGGCGGTTGTACCGTGCGCCCATTCTCGGTCCATCAACACGGTGAACAAGTGCCGGTGCAGGTCGTCCATCGCATCGTCGGCGTCTCGGATGTAACGGGCCCTGCCGAGGTCACATGACGCGATGACTTGGTGCGCACTTCCTGCCAAATCAACCGCAATACGGCCCATTTCGGCGAAGTAGCCCTCGACGTCTTCGGGAAGAGCGCGCTGGGGATGGCGACGCCGGGCTATCTGGGCGATATGGACAGCGAGTGCTGCCATGCGTTCAAGGTCAGCGATGATCTGAATTGAGCTGACCGCAGCCCGCAGATCCCTTCCCATTGGAGCTTGCAGGGCGAGTAGTTCGAAGCCGGCTTCCTCGGCTTTGGAACCGGCGAACGCAATATTCTCGTGACTGCCGATGACCTGTTCTGCCAGCTGGAGGTCGGCCTGCAACAGTGCTTCGGTGGCGAGTTCCATCGCACTTCCCGCCAGCTGGCACATCTGGGCCAGCTGATCGGTCAGTGCTTCGAGTTGAGCACCGTAAGCGGAGCGCATTTCGTGATCGTAGAAGCCGCAGGGAAATCAATCGCCGACACCGAATGAACGCAATGTGAACGTCCTCATCTGCTGTCGAGCACCCCGGCAAACCCAGAATGCACCCGCTGTTCAATCAGACTTCACCGCTGTGTCGCCTCGGGGACCTAGGTTTCCAGTTTGGGCGAATCACCGGCCGAGCCCGTCGGCTGAACTGTCGATGCGCCGTGCTCGTAGGAGGCAACTGAGATGAGACGCAGCCGGAACGCTGCCGCTGCCGCTGTCGCGGCTACGCTTCTGGCGACGGGCTGCTCGCAGACCGGCCCGGTGCAGCCCTACGCCGAGGAGGCGAAGGTGGCCTGTGTCGGTAAGCCAACGCTGACCGCCAGCGGATCGACCGCCCAGGCCGGTGCGATCGCCCACTTCGTCAAGGCGTATCAGGATGCGTGCCCGGACAAGAGGCTTGACTACGCGGCCAACGGGTCCGGCGCGGGAGTTCAGGAATTCCTCAGCGGCAAGACTGATTTCGGCAACTCAGACTCGCCTCTGCAAGACGTCGAGTACCGCGCAGCCAAGCAGCGCTGCGGCGATGCAGAGGCCCTGAACATCCCGATAGTCTTCGGACCGATTGCCATCACCTACAACCTGCCCGACGTCGACGTCCTCGTCCTTGACGGGCCGACCCTGGCGGGCATCTTCTCCGGGGCGATCACCCGGTGGGACGATCCGGCGATCTCAGCCCTCAATTTGCCGACCGGTAGGGCGCACCCCAACCCGCGCACCGCGATGCCGGCCATGGAGATCCGGGTGATTCACCGCAGTGATCAGTCCGGTACGACCGATAACTTCCAGCAGTACCTGCAGGCCGCATCGGGCGGGGCATGGCGTGGCGGTGCCGGAAAGACCTTCAACGCCCGCGTCGGCCAGGGGGCTTCGGGCAACCAGGGCACAGCGGAGATGGTGAAGAACACTCCCGGCGCCATCTCGTACAACGAGTGGTCTTTCGCCGTCAACCAGGGCCTCTCGACCGCCGATATCAAGACTCCCGCCGGCATTACCCGCATCGGCGCCGACTGGGCCGGCACTTCCATCGCGCCGGTCACCGTCACCGGCCAAGGCAACAACCTGGTGCTCGACATGACCCCGGCCTATCAGCCGACCGAGAAGTTCGGATACCCGCTGTTGTTGGCCGGTTACGCGATCGTCTGTTCTCGCTACCCAGACGCGCAGACCGGCGAGGCCGTGCGATCCTTTCTGCAATCGGCGGTCACCGTCGGCCAAACCGACCTGAACAAGGCGGGATACATCCCGCTGCCCCCCGAATTCCAGACCAGGGTCGCCGGCGCAGTCAACAGCATCAACTGACCGGCGCAACGACTGTTCGAAGCGTTCACCGGGCGGTAACCCTACGGTCGCGAAAAGGCGTTAAGATTCCGGCGTGCAGATTCACCTGGATGGCTACACCGTCGTCGACGATGAGGATGACGACCCGATACTGATCGACCCCGGTGGCGCGGCAGTGGACACCTGGCGCGAGAACTATCCCTACGACCAGCGGATGGCTCGGCCGGACTACGAGGAACAAAAGCACATCCTGCAGGTCGAACTGCTGAAGTTGCAGAATTGGACCAAGGCCAACGGCCTGCGGCACGCCATCGTGTTCGAGGGCCGCGACGCCGCCGGCAAGGGTGGCACCATCAAGCGGTTCATGGAACATCTCAACCCCCGTGGAGCCCGCGTCGTGGCGCTGGAGAAGCCGACCGAAAGGGAAAGCACCCAGTGGTATTTCCAGCGCTACGTCAAACACCTGCCGTCGGCGGGCGAGATCGTGATGTTCGATCGGTCGTGGTACAACCGTGCCGGGGTCGAGCGGGTCATGGGCTACTGCACGCCCAAGCAGCACGCTGAATTCGTCCGGCAGGTTCCTCTTTTCGAGCAGATGCTCGTCAACGACGGGATCAGCCTGACCAAACTGTGGTTCTCAGTGTCGCCATCGGAACAACGCACCCGCTTCACCATCAGGCATGTCGATCCGGTCCGGCAGTGGAAACTCTCACCGACTGACCTGGCGTCGCTGGACAAATGGGACGACTACACCGCAGCCAAGGTTGACATGTTCACCTGGACCGACACCGAGGTGGCGCCGTGGACGGTCATCAAGAGCAACGACAAGAAGCGTGCCCGTGTCAACGCGATGCGCCACGTTCTCAGCAAGTTTGAGTACGCCGACAAGGACCACGAAACGGTCGGTCAGCCCGATCCACTGATCGTCGGGCGTGCCGTCTCCCACTCGGATTGAAACGCCGCAGTTAGCGCTGCGACGGGGATCGGCCGGTCCTCATTCGGCCGCCAACGGAAGCCGCACCTCAAAGCGTGCGCCGCGGTCCAAGTTATGCGCCGATAGCGATCCCCGGTGCGCGCGAACCAGCCCTGCCGCGATGGCCAGGCCCAGGCCCGAACCGCTTGGCAGTGATGAATCCGACCGTGGCACACGGTCATTGGAGCCGCGGTAGGCGACGTCGAAGACCCGCGGCAGGTCGGCGGCGTTGATCCCGACCCCGGTGTCGTCGACCCTGGCCCAGGCGCCCTCCTGGTCGGTGCCGACGGCCAACTTCACGGTGCCTCCGGCCGGGGTGTGCGCGATCGCGTTGGCCACCAGGTTGGACAGCACCCGCACCAGCGCCCGATCGCTGCCGATCACCCGCACCGGCTTGACCGGTAGCTCAGCCTCCAGTGCCACTCCGGCGCGTTCGGCGGCGATCCCGTGGGTGGACATCACATCGTCGACCACCTCGTCGAGTGCCACCCGTTCATAGGGGGCGTTCACCGCCCCGGCGTTGATCTTGGCCATCTCGAAGAGGTCGTCGACCATGAGCTGCAGCCGAATGCTCTCGCCTTCGATCCGCTTGGCCTGAAGCCGCACCTCGTCGTCGCTGACCACCCCGTCTCCGATAGCTTCGGCAAGTGCCCGGATCCCGGCCAGCGGGGTACGCAGGTCGTGGCTGACGAAGGCGACGAGTTGGCGGCGGGACTGTTCGGCGGCAGCCTCGGCGTCCTGAATGTCCTGCTCCCACACCGTTCGTCGAGCCAGGTAGCGCGCCATCATCAGTGCGGAGGGCACCGTGACCACCGCCACGACCAGCAGCACGATCGCGACTGCCGGGAAGTTCGGTTCCGCCATGAAACGGCTGGCGCAGAACACCCCGGCGAACGTGGCCAGGGTGGGAATGAGCACCAGTGCCACCATGCTGACCGTCAGCGACCAGGAACGCGCCAGCCGGATGATCAGTCCGCCCAACAGCACGACCGGCAGCGAGCAGCCCAGCGCGAGTAGGGAAACCTGGAGATCACTCAGTGGCACGGTCACCGCCGCCGGCGTCGCCTCGCCAGAGGTAGCCGCGTCCCCAGACGGTCTGGACGCGATGGTGGTCGCCCAGCTTGGAGCGCAGCCGCTTGACGTGGACGGTAACCGTCGACAGGTCGCCGAAATCCCAGTTCCACACCCGCTTGAGTAGTTCCTCGCGGGAGAACACCGTGTCGGTGTGGGTCAGAAAGAACAACAGCAGGTCGAATTCCCGGTTGGTCAGCCCAATCGGCTCATCGGCGATGGTCACCGACCGGGATGCCGTGGAGACGGTCAGTTGGCCCACCGTGATCTCCAGAGGCACGGTCGACGGCGCCGCCGGGGCGCGTCGCAGCACCGAGCGCACCCGCAGGGCGAGTTCGCGCGGACTGAACGGCTTGGTCAGATAATCGTCGGCACCGGCTTCCAGACCGGCGATGCGGTCGTCCTCTTCACTCAGTGCGGTCAGCAGGATGACGGGCACGGTGTAGTCGCCGCCCTGACGCAATGTCCGGCATAGTGACAGCCCGCTGGGGCCGGGCATCATCACGTCCAGCACGGCAACGTCGATCCGTTCGGAGCCCAGCACCCGCAACGCTTCGTTGCCGTCTCCGGCTACCCGAACTTCGAGCCCGTCTCGCTCGAGATAGCGTCGGACGACATCGCGTACCACGGCGTCGTCGTCGGCGATCAGAACGCGGGCAGCCACAGTCCCGAGCCTAACGGTGCCCGCCCGGAACCGGCTCTGGCGTCACCCTTTCGTCACTGCGAATACCGCTGGCGCAACGCTCGTCGGTCGAGCTTGCCGATACCGAGGCGGGGCAGCTCATCGACGATGTGTAGTTCGCGGGGCGCGGCTTTGGAGTCCAGCGAGCGCCCCACGAACTCCCGCATGTCGGCCAACGTGGGAGGGGGGGCCCCGGCGGCAGTCACAACCGCCGCGGCGACCCGTTCGCCGAGCCGGTCGTCCGGTACGGCGAACACCGCGCAATCGGCTACTGCAGGGTGTTGGCTGATGGTCGCTTCGACCGGGCCGGGCATGACGGTGAGCCCTCCGGTGTTGATCGCCTCGTCGACCCGCCCCAGCACCGACAGCCGACCGGATTCGTCGAAGCACCCCAGGTCGTCGGTGTGGAACCATCCCGGCTGCCCGAACGGGTCGGGCTGTGGCGGATTGCGATATCCCGACGCCAAGGTGGCGCCTCCGATCACGATGCGCCCCGCACCGGCAGGGGCGGGATCGTCGATCCGCACCTCCACCCCGTTCAGCGGCACCCCGTCATAGACACAACCCCCCGAAGTCTCGCTGGAGCCGTAGCTCCGCACCACGGTGATCCCGGCTTCTTCCGCACCGCGCAGCACCGGTGCGGGGGCCGGTCCGCCGCCGAGAAGAACGGCGTCCAGTTCGGCGAGCGCGGCGCAGGCAGCCGGGTGGGTCAGAGCCTTCGCCAGCTGATTGGCCACCAGGGAGGTATAGCGGCGGCCGGAACCGAGCTCGGATACCGCACTTGCAACATCGGCGGGATCGAAACCCCGGGAGACATCCAACTCGGCGGGAACCGTCCCGGCCAGGACGCTGCGCACCAGAACCTGAATTCCGGCGATGTGGTGGGCCGGCAGCGCGATCAGCCAACTTCCCGGGCCGCCGAGCCGGTCGTGGGTTGCTGACGCGCTGGCGATCAGCGCGGCGGGGGTCAACATGGCCCCCTTCGGGATGCCGGTCGTTCCCGAGGTAGCGATCACCAGCGCGATGTCATCGGCGATCTCGTCGCCGACCCGCAGCGACGTGGTGAGCAATTCGCTTGCCCGCAGATCACCGGCCGGAACCGGGGCCATCGGGGAGTCCCGGCCATCCAGGACGCCTTCCAGAGCGGCTAACAGGGACAGCGCCGACGGGCTGGGCGGAATGATCAACGCCCGCAGGGTGGCTATCCGGTCTCCTCGTTGCCGCGTTCGTCATCCAGTGGCCAACCGTAGGCGGCCAGCTTGGCCCTCACCCGCTCGACCTCGGAAGGTTGGGGCAGTTGGTCGGTGATCCGCAGAATTTCGGCACCGATGTCGATGAAGCCGAGCTGAGGCAATGCCTTGAGTTGGCCGGCCACTTCAATGATCTCGTCAGCGGTTAGTCGACGAGATAGCAGAGCCACGATCGGCAGGTAGTCGTTGCGTGGAACGCCGTTCGGGTAGCCGGCCCGAAGCCAGGAGACGATATTGCCCAGGAATCGGTTCACGGCTATCACCTCTCATGACGGGACGTGCCGAAGGCGTCCGGTTGAGATTTTAGGGTCTGTTGCGGCGGTGCGCGCCCGGTACTTTCTCGCTTCAGTAAAGCATCGAAGTACGCGGAGTGAACTACTGATGAACTCCTGACCCAGACTGGTAAAGCCGCAGGTGGACCAAGGTCGCTTCGCTGGCAGTAACTTGCCAAAAATCAGCGGCGGGCCCCACGATAGGCGCCATGGGGACAGAGATGATCATCCTGGTGTTGCTCATCGCCACCGCGCTGGCGTTTGACTTCACCAATGGGTTTCACGACACGGGCAACGCGATGGCGACGTCGATTGCCACCGGCGCACTGAAACCCAAGACCGCAGTGATCCTGGCCGGCGTCCTGAATCTGGTGGGTGCGTTCCTCTCAGTTGAGGTCGCGATCACGGTCACGACCGCGGTACTAAAGGTGCAGGACAGTAAAACTGGGCAGCTGCTGCCGAACATCGATGCGTCGATGGGCTTGACCATCATCTTCGCGGGCCTCATCGGTGGCATCCTCTGGAACCTGCTCACCTGGCTGTTCGGTATCCCCTCGAGTTCGTCTCACGCATTGTTCGGTGGACTGATCGGGGCCGCACTGGCCGCACTCGGCCTGGGCGGAGTGAACTGGCCCGGCGTCACCCAGAAGGTACTCATCCCCGCCGTAGCCGCACCGGTGATCGCCGGCATCGTCGCCGCCTGCGGAACCTGGCTGGTGTACCGGATCACCCGCAAAGTTCTGCACCGGCGCCGTGAGACGGGTTTCCGTTGGGGGCAGATTGCCACGGCGTCGCTGGTCGCCCTGGCGCATGGCACCAACGATGCGCAGAAGACGATGGGCGTTATCGCACTGGCGCTCATCACCACCGGCCATCTGACCGGAGACGTCAAAAACGACGGTCTGCCGTTCTGGATCATCGCCAGCTGCGCCATCGCCATCGGGCTGGGCACCTACCTCGGTGGCTGGCGGGTGATCCGGACCCTGGGCAAGGGGCTGGTCGAGATCGAATCACCGCAGGGCCTGGCCGCGGAAGCCTCCTCGGCGGCGATCATCCTGAGTTCCAGCGCGGCGGGTATGGCGCTGTCCACCACCCACGTCGCGACCGGCTCGATCCTGGGCAGCGGCGTCGGCAAGCCCGGGGCGCAAGTGCGCTGGGCGGTTGCCGGCCGGATGGCCGTCGCCTGGCTGATTACCCTCCCGGCCGCCGCACTGGTCGGTGCGCTGTCCTACTGGCTGTCCTATTTCGTGAAGACGGCAACCGGATCGGCGTTGGCCGGTGACGGTGTGATCTTCCTGATCCTGGTGGGGCTGTCCTTCTACATGTGGTGGCGGGCTCAGCAGCAGAAGGTCGATTCCAGCAACGTCAACGCCGACTGGGACGAGTCAACGAATTCCGTTGTGCCCGCTGATGTTCGCGAGATGGCCGGGGCTGAGGCCGCCGCGAGTTCGTCAGGGATCACGCAACCGAAGACGCCGGTCTGAGAGGGGATGAGCTGATGCGTTACATGGAGTCGATTCTCACCGTTCTGGTGGTGGGCTTGATCCTGGGTGCAGGCCTGCCTGCGCTGTTCGCGACCGGAATGCTTGCGTATTCCCATGGGGCCGGCGGCGAGGAAGCCGATCACCTCATGCACAAGCCCAACCCGGCGTTGAAGTACCTCGGAATCCTGCTGTTCGTGGTCGTCGCCTTCGTGATCCTCACCGGGGTCGCCTGGATCACCAAATCGACGATCATGCACCACTTCGGGGTCGACCTGTTCCCGATGATCTCGAAGAAGTGAGGTAGCGATGTCGGTGGAGCATCAGGACGGGTTCGTCGACAACGTTGTCGGGTGGCTGCATGAAGGCTATCCGCACGGGGTGCCGCCGAAGGATTATTTCCCGCTGCTGGCACTGCTGATGCGCTCGCTCACCGAGGAGGAAGTGGTCAAGGCGGCGCGGACGATCGTGCGGCAGGTCGACGCTGATACGCCGGTGAGCGAGCAGCAGATTCGCAACGCCATCCATGAGGTCACTGAGAAGGTACCCAACCCCGAAGAAGTTCATCAGGTCGCCGCTCGTTTGGCGTCGGTGGGTTGGCCGCTTGAAAACGGCCGCTAGGGGCGGGGCATGGCGCCGCGCAACGGGTGGTACTCGGGTACCTGCACGAAGATCAGTGTGATCCCGTCGGGATCGTGGATGTGCATCTCGAATAAGCCCCACGGTTCCTGACGGGCTTCACGCGCGATCGTTACGCCGCGGTCGCGCAGTTCCTGTTGGGCGGCGTCGATATCGCGGACCTGCAACCACAAGGCGCCCGGGAATGGCCCCTCGGCATCACCGGGCCTACCGTGGCCGGCTAGTTCGATCAGCGACTGCCCGGCGAAAAATACAGTGCCACCAGGATATTCGCGCGCGATCGCGAGTCCGATCGCGTCCCGATAAAAGACCAGGGAGCTTTCGTAATCCCTCGGGCGGAAAAGAACGCGGCTGGCAAGAATTTCCATGACTCGTCCTTCCCTCAACTCGGCTGCATCCGCTGGCGCTTGAGCACGGCGTTGAGCACCCCGGGGGCGACCACGTCGAGCGCTCGGGCGCTGACCCCGAACCGCGGGGCGATGCGCACCGGGCGGTGCCGGGCCGCGTCGATCATCCACTGCGCGGCCTCCTCTGACGTCAACGCCGGCATGCCGTCATAGGCCTTGGTGGGCGCAATCATCGGGGTCGCGACCAGGGGGTAGTACAGCGTGGTGGAGTGCACCCCGTTGCGCGCCCACTCCGTCTCGATCACCCTGCTCACCGTCGACAACGCGGCCTTGGAGGCGTTGTAGACGCCGAACAGCGGAGAGGCCTCGCTGAGTACGCCCCACGTCGCGACGTTGATGATGTGGCCGTCCCGGCGTTCGATCATCCCGGGTGCCAAGCCGCGAATCAGTCGCAGCGGGGAGTAGTAATTCAGGGTCATCGTTCGTTCGACGTCGTGCCAGCGGTCCAGTGAGTCGGCCAGCGGCCGCCGGATCGAGCGGCCGGCGTTGTTCACCAGGATGTCGACTCCGCCGAACCGGCTTTCGACGATCTCGACCAGTTCGTCGACCGCGTCGAGGTCGGACAGATCGCACGGGATCGCCGCCGCGGTGCCGCCGGCCTCGGCGATCCGTTCGGTGAGGGCGTCGAGCAGATCCGCGCGCCGGGCGACGACGATGACCTCGGCGCCCTCCTTGGCGAACCGTTCGGCCCCGGCTTCGCCGATCCCCGAGGACGCCCCGGTGATCAGCACCCGTTTTCCGCGCAGGGGAATTCGAGTGCGGTTGGGCACACTCAGCGGTGGGCGCATACCGGTCAGGGCGATCGCCTCGGTCAACCTGCGGCGCAGTGATGTCACAAGAACTGAGTCTATGGAGGCTCAGAAGTAGCGGGGGAACGGCGTCCAGTCGGGATCGCGTTTCTGCAGGAACGCGTCGCGTCCCTCGACTGCCTCGTCGGTCATGTAGGCCAGCCGGGTGGCTTCACCGGCGAACAACTGCTGGCCCACCAGCCCGTCGTCGAGCAGGTTGAAGGCGAACTTCAGCATCCGTTGTGCCTGAGGTGATTTGCCGTTGATCTCACGAGCCCACTCGCATGCGACGTTCTCCAGATCGGCGTGGTCGACCACCTCGTTGACCGCACCCATGTGGTGCATCTGTTCGGCGGTGTAGGTGCGGCCGAGGAAGAAAATCTCCCGGGCGAACTTCTGGCCTACCTGGCGGGCCAGGTAGGCGCTGCCGTAGCCGCCGTCGAAGCTTCCGACGTCGGCGTCGGTTTGTTTGAAGCGTGCGTGCTCGCGACTGGCCAGGGTGAGGTCGCAGACCGCGTGCAGGCTGTGCCCACCGCCGGCCGCCCAGCCGTTGACGAGGCAGATCACCGGCTTGGGCATGAACCGGATCAGGCGCTGCACCTCAAGAATGTGCAACCGCCCGGCGCGGGCCGGATCGACGGTCTCCGCCGATTCCCCCGCGGCGTACTGGTAGCCGGTCCGGCCGCGGATGCGCTGGTCCCCGCCCGAGCAGAACGCCCAGCCGCCGTCCCTGGCCGACGGGCCGTTGCCGGTGAGCAGCACCACGCCGACGTCGGGGGACATCCGGGCATGGTCCAGCGTCCGGTACAACTCGTCGACGGTGTGCGGACGGAAGGCATTGCGGACCTCGGGGCGATTGAAGGCCACCCGGACCGTCGGTTGCAGCGCGCCGCCGTCCAGCCGGCGGTGATAGGTGATGTCGGTGAGGTCCTCGAAGCCCTCGACCGGCTGCCAGAGTTCGGGCTTGAACGGGTTGTCGCTCACGCCGACGACGGTAGTCCACCGCTCGGCGTTAGAGGGCGAGGCCGTGCTCCCGCAGTGCATCCAGCAGTCCGGTGGGGCGCTCGTCGGTGGGTAGTGGGTCCACCAACGCGAAGGAGCAGCCGAGTTCGGCGGCCGCGCC
>CAXNJA010000026.1:0-24508 GCA_964202555.1 Mycobacterium sp. | reverse complement strand
GGGCAGGCGGCGTCGCCGAGTCCGGTGGTGCCGTGACACCAGGTGAGTATCGGCCGGTTCTCACCTGTGCCGGCCGGGGCGATCACCAGGCCGCTGGCCTCGTGGGCGACGCTGTTGACGTCGCGGGAGATGTACCGGATGCGCCAGGCCCGTGCGCCGTTGATCCCGGTGTCGACGGATTCCTGGGACAGCAGGCTTCCCGGCTCCCCTTTCGCGGGTTCGGGGATCATCGGCTTAGGGGTCGGCTGGGTTGTCGGCGCTGCGCGGCCCGTCGTCTCGACCTTCGTCCCGGTGTCCTTGGCGCAGGCGGCGAGCAGTGGAGCGGCGACTGCCATTCCGCCCAGTCCTGCGATGAATGTCCGGCGTTCGATATTCACTCGCCGGAAACTACCCGAACCGTCCGGTGACCGGCGGCAGGCCCCGCAGGGTGACGATGCCCGGTTCGGCGGCCACCACGGCCGGCACCGCGTTGGTGACCGGCATGGCGGTGTAGATCATGCCGAGGCCCATGAAGCCGGGTTCGGTCCAGTCCTTCGGGGGCAGGCAGTGCAGCACGGTCCGCATGTTCGGCACCCCGAAAATCTGGATGACGTGGCCATGTTCCAACGGCTTGGGTGGCACCACATGGTTGCCCATGGTCCAGTTGAAGCCCACGCTGACCACATTGCGTTCGCCGACCCAGCCGCGGTGGTAACCCATCACGCCTCCGACGGTGCCTTCTGGAATCATCATGAATCCCAGGTCGGTGTCTCCGGTGGCCGTCGTGAATGTCACGTCGAACGTCATCCGGTCCAACTCGGCGCCGATCGCGTCGGCCATCATCGCCGCCGACTCGGCAAACACCGCGCTCTCCTCGGCGACACTTTCAGTCAGTCCCGGGGTTTCGGGGTCACAGGAGAATCCCATGGCGGTCTGGGTGCCGGCCGATTCGTACGTCGAGCAATCCACCGACTCGGTGATGCGGATCTCATCGACGCGTTCGCAGGCGCCGGAGAGCACCATGCCGACCACATTGGTCATGCCGGGGTGAGCGCCGCTGCCGAAGATGGTGGAATTCCCTCGCGCACAGGCCGTTCGGATCCGCTGAAGATCCTCCGGGGTCTGCTTGCCGCCGGTGATCCAGGCCGCCGAGGAACACACGTTGACCCCGGATTCCAGCAGTCGCTCCAGTTCGTCGATGCTGGGCCACAGCGGGTTGTAACAGCAGGCGTCGGGGCGGGTGGCCAGCAGTGCGTCGATGTCGTTGGTCGCGGTGACACCGGTCGGGGTGTCCGGGCCCAGTGGCCAGCCGGCCAGTTCGGCGGCGTCGAGCCCGACCTTGTCGGCGCCGTGGGCGTAGACACCCACCAGCTCCATGTCCGGCCGGTTGATGATGGCGTGCAGGGATCGTCGACCGATGTTGCCGGTGGTCCACTGGATCACCCGCAGCGGCCTGTCGTGTGTTGCCGTCATGGGCATCTGTGTACACCATTCGGCGCGGCGGGCATAGGTTCGACGACGAGAAGCCGGACCGGCTCCGGCGTCATCCGCGGGCTCTGGCACGGAAGTGGCTGGGAGGCATACCGGTCCACCGCGTGAACGCGTGGGTGAAGCTGGCCGTTTCGGCGTATCCCAATCGGGCGGCGATCGCCTCGATCGGCTCGTTGCCTGCGAGCATCTGCTCGGCGCGGATCTTGCGGGCCTGGGCGACCAGTTCCCGATAGGACGAACCCTCGGCGGTGAGTTTGCGCCGCAACGTACGTGGGTCGAGGTGAAGTTCGCCGGCCACCTCCTGCATCGACGGGAATCGACTGGTGTGCATGATGCGGCTCCGGACCTGACCGGCGACGCCGACGCGGGACAGTCGCTGTTCGAGTAGTTGTCGGCACTGACGCTCGGCGACCCGTGCTGTGTTCGGATCTGCCTGCGGCAGTCGAACATCCAGCAGTCCGGGCCGGCCGACTAAACGGTTCCCGGGCTGGTTGGGACGGACATCGGTCGTCAGCGACCATGTTGTGGCCAGGCGTCGGGCGCGATCCTCATCGAGTGTCGTCTCCAACCAGTCGACGGCGATGGTCACGTTCGCGCCGGCCAGCACGGCAGCCAGGCCGGCCAGATCGCGTTCGACGATGAACGGGCGGATCTGCGGGGGGATGTCGCAGTCGTCGGCGAGCAGATACTCCCCGTCGTTGTCGCTGTGGATGGAGAAACGCACATGTGAGGGCAGTAACGCCTGGTAGGGCAGAATCCGCTCGAGGCCGTCCCGCACGGTGGCACTGGTGAGGAAAGCGAAGCCCAACACCCCGAGTCTTCCGACAGTGCTGAATCCGCCCACATCCACACCGAGGCCCGGACTGTCCCCGAGGCGGTCGGAGATATTGCTGACGACCGTGAACTCCTGGTGTGCCCAGATTTCGTGGTCCTCGTCCGCCAAGTCGGATTCATCCAGGCCGGTGCCCGCGAGACAGTCCGCGACGGACATCGACTCGGCGACGGCTTGGGTCATGATCCGCACGCCCTCGGTGCCACGGGGCACCGCCCACACCGGGGTGTCGAACCGATTCACTGTCCGAAAATATCAAAAACATGCCCGGTGGGGACATTAACCTGGAGTTCTTCGCGCCCTACTGTTCTTTCATGCTGACCACCTCTGTAGCGCCGCACGAGACCACGGCCGGCCTCGCCGACGAACTGCAGGCCCTGTACCAGGAAACGCGGTCGAAGATGGGGGCGGCGGACCTGGCGCACATTCGTGCGGTCACGGCCTACGGCCAGGCGATCAACGCCCGCCGGTTGGAATTGCTGCACGACGGCGGCCCGAGGGCCACCAGTCGCGCCATCGTGCTCGAGACGCTGTATCGACTACTGCAGTTCTCCGAACTCGGTCACAACATCCTGCACGGCAGTTATGACGATCTGCCCGGCAACGGCGAGTACCACTCGGATCGGTACCGCTGGGATTTCAACATCGACGTCGCCCAGTGGAAGGTCATGCACCACGAAGGCCACCACCCGAACACCAACATCGTCGGTAAAGACCACGATCTCGGCTACAGCGTCCTGCGCGGCCAGGCTGCCCAGGATTGGTTCGGGCATCACGCGGTCCAAGTGCTCCTTGCCGGCGCAGCGGCCCCGTTCTTCACCCAGTTGGCCCCGTTCCTCATCGCCAACCTCACCAGACAGGTTGAAGGAAAGCGGTTCTGGTCCCGCGACACCCTGCGGGCGCCGATCCGCATCGCGCTGTCCGACACCAAGCGCCGGCTGGTGACCGAGCCGTCGGTGATGGGCGGCAGATTCTTGCCGGCCATGCTGGCCAACCACATCGGCGGCGCCGCAGGTTATCTCTCGGTTCTCTTCCTGGTCGCCATCGAGCACCACGCCGGCGAAACCGAGGTCTTCGCCGATCCGGGCCCGGACGAGACCCGCGATGAGTACTACCGGCGGCAGATCCGCGGAACGCGGAACTTTCTGCGCAGCGCGAAACTGGACTCGGCACTGATGCGGATCCTCGAGGAAGAGGTGCCGTTCGACAATCGGCCCGACTTCCGGATCTTCTACGGCGGCCTTGACACTCACATCGAGCACCACCTGTTCCCCGATCTGCCACCGAACCGGCAACGCGAGGTCGCCCCCCGGGTCAAGGAAATCGTCGCCCGCCGCGGTCTGCCTTATCACGAGACGCCGCTCGGCGAGACGGCGGCGTTGCTGCTCAAAGCGCTTACCGGCCTGTCGGTTCCGGTCGGGGAGCGCGAAGCCGCCCACCCCTTGATGCTGTTGCGGCAGCCTGCCGGTCTCGCGCGCCGGCTGGCGTCGGGAATGCGTTACCGGACGCTGCCGGAGGCCCCGTACCTGGACAAGACCCGCTGGTTCAACGTGGGAGCCCGAGTGGTCGAGACGCAACTGCTCGCCGGCGGCCGAGCCCGGTTGATCCGGCTGGAGAAACCTCGCGGCTGGGACGAGATCTGTTGGGATCCGGGAGCTTTCGTCTCACTCTGTGTCGAAGACGGCGACCAGACGCTGATCCGGCAATACAGCCTGGTGCACGACAGCGACGGCGCTGAGACGATGGACATCTGCGTCAAGCAGGTGGCGGGCGGCCGTGTCTCCAATCTGCTCAACGCCGACGTGCGCACCGGTGACTACCTCACGTTGCTGGGTCCGCCCATCTCCAATGGCGGCCTGGCCTCTCCCACGCTGCCCTCCCGCGCGCTGTTCGTCGCCGGCGGGGTGGGGATCACCCCGATCATCAGCCACCTGCGGATGATCGCCCGGTCGGCGGCGCCGAGGGACGCCGTGCTGCTGTATTTCAATCACGACGCGAACTCGATCCTCTTTGCTCGGGAGGTCGACGAACTCAGTCACGTCTGCGGGATCCGCGTGCACGTGTTCAGCGGTCGCCGCCCCTCGCGCGAATTGATCCGCGATCTGGTTCCCGACGCGGCCGATCGGGAGACCTTCGCGTGTGCACCCGCGGGCCTGGTCGATTTTCTGCGGGAATACCTCACTGATCTCGGCCAAGCGTCGCAGGAGTTCCACACCGAGTCGTTTTCGCCGCCTGAACTGCGCCGGCGTGCCGATGACGGCAGCCGCCACGTCGTCACCTTCGCCCGCGCCCAGCGATCGATCGAAGTCGACGGCAACACAACGCTGTTGGAGGCGGCCAACCGGGTGGGCATCCGGGTGCCGACCGGCTGTCGCAGCGGCCTGTGCCGGGCCTGTGTGACACCGAAGCGCCGTGGCATCACGCAACAACTCAGCGGCAGCACCGAGCCTGAGGCCGAAGGAGCAGTCATGGAGCGCATCACGGTCTGTGACCGCGTGGCGTGTTCGGACGTCGAACTGGATCTATAACACCCACAGATCAACTGGATCTGTAACACCCACAGATCCCGATTCATCCACACCTTCTCCGGCCGGGAGCATCTCGGGGGCCGCGGCGGTCGGCCGCCGGTCCTACCGTCGCCGCATGAGAACCGATGAGCCGCTGGCCAACCTGCAGCGCCGGTTGGGCCTGCGCAGTGAGTCGCTCACCGATGTCAAGGATGGCTGCGATAAGGACGGTTGGGAAGCGGCGGAGTCCGAGGACGCCGTGGAACCCAGCTGGGTTCCTGATGGGCTTACTGGCGCGCACAGCTCCCGGGGCCGGCACTGGCTGACCGCGATCCGCGCCGACCCCGGCCGCGCCGGCGGAATCGCCCTGGCGGTCGTCGCGGCGTTGGCCGTGCTGGTGACGGTGTTCACCCTGGCCCGTGCGCGCCCGGCGCCGATCGCGTCGGCCAACCTCCCGCCGGTGGAGATGGTGTCGACGTCCACCGCCGCGCCCGCCGGTGCCGCCGCCCCGTCCACGGCGCAGCCACTGGTGGTCAGCGTCGTGGGGTTGGTGCAGCAGCCGGGCCTGGTGACTGTGGCACCGGATGCTCGGGTGGCCGACGCCGTCTCGGCGGCCGGCGGGGCGCTGCACGGCGCGGACACCCTCGGCTTGAATCTGGCCCGGCATCTCGCCGACGGCGAGCAGGTCGTCGTCGGCATCGCCGCACCGGCCGGTCAGCCGACGGCGCTGGGCAGTTCGGTGGGATCGGCCGCAGCGCCGCAGATACCCGCGGCGCCGGCTCTACCTGTCGGCCCGGTCGATCTGAACACAGCGACCGCCGAGCAGTTGGACACCCTGCCCGGCGTGGGACCGGTCACCGCGGCGGCCATCGTGGCTTGGCGTGCGGCCAACGGCCGGTTCACCGCCGTCGATCAGTTGGGGGAGGTCGATGGCATCGGCCCAGTGCGGCTGGAAAAGCTTCGTCCGCTGGTTCGGGTGTGAGTCGTGTCGACGCCGGTCTCGCGGCTCGATGTGCGGCTGGTTCCGGCCGCCCTGGCCGCCTGGGGCGCGACCGCCGCCGGCATCGTCTGGGGTGTCGGTCCGCTGCTGGCGGTGTGCGGTGTGGGCATCGGAGTCTGCTGGTTGCTGGTTGGCTACCTGCTGCGGAATCGGTTGCCCCTGTTGCGCGCCACTGCTGCCGGGGTGCTGGGTGCGGCGGCGGTCGGCGCCGGCTTCGGTGTGTCTGCCGGACTTCGCAGCGATGCGGTAAACCACCATCCCCTGGCCGCCCGCGTCGGGGCGACGGCCTGGGTGACCGTCACCCCGGTGGACAGCCCGCGGCAGTCCGGTTCGGGCCGACTGATGTTTCGCGGCGATCTGAGTCGGCTCGGCGATGGCGAGACAACTGGAGCCGTGGTGGTTTTCGCTCCCTCCGTCGACTTCGGGCAGCTCTCCGCCGGTCAACCGGTGCGGTTCCGGGCCCGGATCGCACAACCCATCCGGCCCGATCTCACAGTGGCCGTGCTCAAGGCTGTGGGTCCTCCGGAGTTCGGACGTGCCTCTGCGGTTCAGCGCGCGGCCCAGGCTGTGCGCGCGCGGTTCGCCACCGCCTGCCGCGACACCTTGCCGGCCGATCAGGCCGCGATGCTGCCGGGATTGGTGCTCGGCGACACCGCGGCGGTGTCGACGGCCACGACCGCGGAGTTCCGCACCGCCGGACTAACCCATTTGACTGCGGTGTCGGGCGCCAACGTCACCATCGTGTGCGGGGCGGTGCTGCTGTCCGCGCGGCTGATCGGCCCCCGGCCCGCGGTACTTCTGGCGGCGCTGGCCCTGGTGGCTTTCGTGGTGGTGGTGCAGCCCACTGCCAGCGTGCTGAGGGCTGCCGTGATGGGCGCGATCACGCTGCTGGCCGTGGTCTCCGGCCGTCGCCGGCAGGCGATCCCGGTGCTGGCAGCAACCGTTGTGGCCTTGCTGGTCGCCGCGCCGCAACTGGCCGTCGACCTCGGTTTTGCCCTGTCGGTCTCGGCGACGGCGGCGCTGGTGGTGCTGGCCCCGATCTGGTCGGCACGGCTGGTGGACCGCGGCTGGCCCAAGCCGCTGGCCGCCGCGGTGGCCGTCGCGGTCGCCGCGCAACTGATCACCGCACCGCTCGTCGCGGCGGTTTCCGGACAGTTCAGCGTGGTGTCGGTGTTGGCGAATCTCGCTGTCGCCGTGGTCATTGCGCCGATCACGGTTCTGGGCACGGCTGCGGCGGCCTTGGTGACGTTGTGGCCGTCCGGCGCCGAACTGCTGATCCGGCTCACCGGCCCGGAAGTGTGGTGGCTGCTGATGGTGGCCCGCGCCGCCGCAGCGCTGCCCGGTGCGGCACTGGCAGTGCCCACCGGTTGGGGCGGGCTGCTCACCGTCGGCGGCGCCAGCGCAGCCGTCGTTCTGCTCTGGCGATGGCGGTGGTTCCGATGGACGGCGGCCGCGATGATGCTGTGCGCCGGGGCGTGGTCGGTGTCTGGCTTCGTCAGCGGTCCGTGACACCATCGGGGGGTGAGCGCGACCGCGGGATTGCACTTGGTGCTCGGGGACGAGGACCTCCTCGTCGAGCGAGCTGTCAGCGACATTCTGCGTGCTGCCCGTACCTCGGCGGGTACCGAGGCGGGTACCGGGGACGTCCCGGTGAACCGGCTACGCGCGGGCGACGTCTCGACTCACGAACTGGCCGAGTTGCTCAGTCCGTCGCTGTTCGCCGACGAGCGGGTGGTCGTTCTCGAAGCCGCCGCCGAGGCCGGCAAGGACGCTGCCGCGCTGATCGCCGCCGCTGCCGCTGACCTGCCGCCCGGGACCATGCTGGTCGTCGTGCACTCCGGCGGCGGGCGGGCCAAGGCGCTTGCCGGTCAACTCCGTGAACTGGGTGCCCACACCCATCCGGCCGCCAAGATCACCAAGGCAGCGGAACGGGCCGACTTTGTCCGGGCCGAGTTTCGTGCTCTGAAGATCAAAGCCGATGAGGACACCGTCGTTGCGATGCTGGAGTCGGTCGGCTCCGACATCCGGGAGCTGGCTGCGGCCTGTTCGCAGCTGGTGGCCGACACCGCCGGGCAGGTCGACGCTGCCGCGGTGCGCCGCTATCACAGCGGCAAAGCTGAGGTGACCGGCTTCGAGATCGCCGACAAAGCTGTCGCGGGCGACGTCGCCGGCTCGGCGGAGGCGTTGCGCTGGGCGATGTCGCGGGGCGTGCCACACGTCCTGCTGGCCGATGCGCTGGCTGAGGCGGTGCACGCCATCGCCCGCATCGGTCCGCTCTCGGGTGACCCGTATCGGCTGGCCGGAGAGCTCGGGATGCCGCCGTGGCGGGTGCAGAAGGCGCAGAAGCAGGCTCGGCGGTGGTCGCGGGACAAGGTCGCGACGGCGATCCGGCTGGTGGCCGCGCTCAACGGAGACGTCAAAGGGGCGGCCGCGGACCCCGACTACGTGCTCGAAGTCACCGTACGCAAGGTCGCCGAACTGGCTGCCGGACGGTGAAAGCTCAGCTCAGAGCTTATTGAACGCCTGGGTCAGCGCCGACTTCTTGTTCGCGGCCTGGTTCTTGTGGATGACGCCCTTGGTGGCGGCCTGGTCAAGCTTGCGGCTGGTGGTGGCCAGCAGTGCGCCCGCCTTCTCCTTGTCGCCCTCAGTGGCGGCGGAGCGGAACGCGCGGATGGCGGTATGCAGCGACGACTTCACCGACTTGTTGCGCAGCCGACGACGCTCGTTGGTGAGAATGCGCTTCTTCTGCGACTTGATGTTGGCCACGCGTCAGTTCCCTCTATCGTCGAATTGGTAGCTCAAGCTGGTGTCTTCAACGCCGGGACTGTTGCCCTCGCGGCGCACCGTGAGAATACCAGCACAAAGGGACCGAACCCAAAAGCGGACCGGCTTACCCTGCACGAACGGCCAATCTAATGCAGCATGAGAGCCGTGACTCTTCGCAGTGCGCGGCCCGAGACGGCTAAGGCGGCCCACAACGGGTCCCGCTCCGCCGCCGCTGACACCAGGCCGCCGCTGGGCACCTTCGGGGGCTACGCCGAACCGGGTCCCTACAGCGCCGCTTTCGATGAGATGTTCGATCGGCAGAGCCGGGTGCGGCCCCCCTATAAGGGCATCTACGCCGAACTGGCACCCACCGATAGCGATGAACTCGGAGCGCGAGCCGACGCACTAGGTCGCGCGTTCGTCGACCAGGGCATCACTTTTTCGCTGTCCGGCCAGGAACGGCCCTTCCCGCTCGACCTGGTGCCGCGAGTCATCTCGGCGGCTGAATGGGCCCGACTGGAAGCCGGGATCACCCAGCGGGTGATGGCTCTGGAGAAGTTCCTCGACGACGTCTACGGCGACCAGGAGATCCTGCGCGACGGGGTCATCCCGCGCCGGCTGGTGACTTCCTGCGAGCACTTCCACCGCGAGGCCGCCGGTATCAGCCCGCCCAACGGGGTACGGATCCACGTCGCCGGCATCGACATCGTCCGCGACGCGGCCGGCACCTTCCGGGTACTGGAGGACAACCTGCGCTCGCCGTCCGGCGTTTCCTACGTGATGGAGAACCGGCGGGTCATGACCCGCGTGTTCCCGAATCTGTTCGGCACCCATCGGGTCAGGTCGGTCGACGACTATCCGTCCCACCTGCTGCGGTCGTTGCGCAGCGCGGCGGCCACCAACGAATCCGATCCGACCGTCGTGGTGCTCACCCCGGGTCCGTTCAACTCCGCCTACTTCGAGCATTCGCTGCTGGCCCGCCAGATGGGTGTCGAACTCGTCGAGGGCCCGGACCTGTTCTGCCGGGACAACCTCGTCTACATGCGTACCACCGAGGGGGAGCGGCAGGTCGACGTCATCTACCGCCGCATCGACGACGAATACCTCGATCCGATGCACTTCCGACCGGATTCGATCCTCGGGGTGGCGGGCGTGCTCAACGCCGCCCGCGCCGGCAACGTGGTGATCTCCAGCGCGGTGGGCAACGGGGTCGGCGACGACAAGTTGGTGTACACCTACGTACCGAACATCATCGATTACTACCTCGGTGAGAAGCCGCTGCTGGCCAACGTCGACACCTTGCGGTGCTGGCTTGATGAGGAGCGGGCCGAGGTGCTCGACCGGGTCGACGAACTCGTCATCAAACCGGTGGAAGGGTCCGGCGGCTACGGCATTGTTTTCGGGCCGCACGCCTCCGAGCGGGAATTGGCCACGATCCGCCGCAAGATCACCGCCGACCCGCGCGGCTGGATCGCCCAGCCGGTGGTTCAACTGTCCACGGTGCCCACCAAGGTGGGCGACACCCTGGCGCCGCGCCACGTCGATCTGCGTCCGTTCGCTGTCAACGACGGTGAGAAGGTGTGGGTGTTGCCCGGGGGGCTGACCCGCGTCGCGCTGACCGAGGGATCACTCGTCGTCAACTCCAGTCAGGGCGGCGGATCCAAGGACACCTGGGTGTTGGCATCGCGCTCGTCGGCGGCGGACCGGGAACTGCGAGCCGCGCAGGTGGTGCGGACCATTCCGGTGTCCGGCCATCCCGGCAGCGACATGCACCCGCTGCAACAGCAGGCCATGACCGGGCAGCAACAGCAGCAGCAGCAGACCGGAGTCCGGTGATGTTGGCCCGCAATGCCGAGGCGCTGTACTGGATCGGCCGGTACGTCGAACGGGCTGATGACACCGCCCGGATTCTCGACGTCACGGTGCACCAGTTGCTCGAGGACTCCACCGTCGATCCGGACCAGGCATCCCGAATCCTGTTGCAGGTCTTGGGTATCGAACCGCCCGCGTCGCGGCTGGACATGTGGTCGCTGACCGACCTGGTGGCCTTCAGTCGGGGGCTGCCCGCCGGCTTCTCGATTGTCGATGCGATCTCCGCAGCGCGGGAGAACGCCCGCTCGGCGCGCGAAGTGATCTCCGGTGACATGTGGGAGTGCCTCAACACCACCTATAACGCGCTGCCCGAACGCGAGCGGGCAGCGCGCAGGCTGGGGCCGCACGAGTTCTTCACGTTCATCGAGGGCCGGGCCGCCATGTTCGGCGGTCTGTCCGACTCCACGCTGTCCCGCGACGACGGATACCGCTTCCTGGTGCTGGGCCGGGCCATCGAACGCATTGACATGACGGTCCGACTGCTGCTCTCCCGGGTGGGTGACAGCGCCTCATCGCCGACCTGGGTGAGTGTCTTGCGCGCCGCGGGTGCGCACGACACCTACCTGCGCACTCACCGCGGCGTGCTGGACGCGAACCGCGTCGTGGAGTTCATGCTCCTCGATCGGCTCTTCCCGCGGTCGGCGTTCTACTCATTGCGGCTGGCCGAACACAGCCTGGAACGGTTGATGGTCAGCCCCACCGACCGGGTGGGGCCGGGCGCCGAGGCCCGCCGATTACTCGGGCGGGCCCGAAGTGAGCTCGAGTTCGTCCGACCAGGTGCGGTGCTGGATTCCCTGGAAGACCGACTGGCCGGGTTGCAGTCCACGTGCCGCGACGTCGCCGAGGCGCTGGCGATGCAGTTCTTCCGGCCCACCATGTGGGTGGCCTGGTCGGACGCCGGACAAGCCGCCCAGGTCACCGATGTGGGAGAAGCCTGATGTGGAGAATGCGGGTCATACATGCCACGGGCTATGCCTACAAGGCGCCAGTCGCCGCGTCCTATAACGAGGCGCGACTGACCCCTCGATCGGATTCCCGGCAGAACGTGATCATCAACCGTGTTGAAACAGCGCCGGCCACGCGGTCCTACCGCTACGTCGACTACTGGGGCACTGCGGTAACCGCTTTTGATCTGCATGCACCCCATGTCGAATTGGAAGTCACGTCCTCCTCGGTCGTGGAGACCGACAAGGCCGAGGGACCCGCTACAGACGCGGACTGGGACGATCTTGTGTCATCGAGGGTCATCGACCGCTACGACGAGGTGCTCACACCGACCACCTACACCCCGGCCAGCAAGCGCATTGATCGGGTGGCCCGGCATCTCGCCAACGGGCGCGACCCGCACCACGCAGTACACGCTGTTGTCGATTGGGTCCGCAACGAGTTGCAATACGTGCCGGGCACCACCGGGGTGCACTCCTCGGGGCTGGACGCGTTGCGGGAAGGCAAAGGGGTGTGTCAGGACTTCGCCCATCTCTCGCTGATTCTCCTGCGTGCCATGGGAATACCGGCGCGCTACGTATCCGGTTACCTGCATCCCAAGGCCGACGCCACCATCGGGGAGACGGTGCAGGGCGAGAGTCACGCCTGGATCCAGGCCTGGACCGGCAGTTGGTGGCATTACGACCCCACCAACGACGCCGAGATCAACGAGCAGTACATCAGTGTCGGATACGGCCGCAGCTATGCCGATGTGACTCCGCTGAAGGGCATCTACCTCGGCCAGGGTTCCAGCGACCTCGACGTCGTGGTCGAGATGACCCGCCTGGCTTAGGAGTCCGGCACCGACACCGTCAGCAGGTCGTCGCCGAGTTCGACGCGGCCACTGAACTCGCTCGCCGCCAGCGCCCGCCACTGGTCCTCCTGGCCCGATATCAACGGGGGCACGTAATGGGTCAGCACCAGGGTGTCCACCCCGGCCCGGGCCGCTGTCCCCGCCGCCTGCTCGACCGACGAGTGGTAGTCCAGGATGTCGCGGATCCGCTGGGCGGGCATTTGCGCCACCAGGTCCTTGCGGATTGCCGTGTGCACCAGCACGTTCGCACCGGTAGCCAATTCGTCCAGGGTGGCACACGGCACGCTGTCACCTGCCAACACCACCGACGATCCGCCGTGGGCGATCCGGAAGGCGATGGTGGGTTCCACCGGGCGGTGGTCGGTGGGCGCCACGGTGATCCGAACGTCCCCGGAATTCCAGACCAGGCCTTCCACATGCTCTTCGACCTCGACTACAGGCCCTTCGGTGATGTCTGCGTGGTGGGCGATCCGATAGGAGATGTCCGGGGCCAACGCGGCCAGCGTGGCCTCCACCACGGCTTTGGTGCCCGGCGGCCCGATGATCCGCAGCGGGGTGGGCACCAGGGTGGTGACCCACCGGGTGGTGATGACGTCGGACAGATCGGTGATGTGGTCGCTGTGCAGATGGGTCAGCAGCAGGGCGGTCAGGTTCGCCGCGCCGACCCCGGCGGCCGCGGCCCGCATGAGCACCCCGCGCCCGCAGTCCACCAGGAAGGTCGAACCCCCGGCCCGCACCAGGGTTGAGGGCCCCGCCCGATGGGGGTCGACCATCGGGCTGCCGGTTCCCAGAAGAGTGATGTTCACCATGACCTCATTCCTACTCGATTCCTACTCAACCCTTTTCCGGTTGGTGGGTATTCACCCGTTTATGGGTGAAGGTCGTGGTTGGAGGGGCTTGTGCGGCACCTGTGACGTATCCCACTGAAGTGAACTCCGCAAATTTCGCCAAACTTCACCCCCCGGCAAGGAAACGATGCCACGATGTCGAAGTTGAGGCTCCAGCACGAGGGTCTGCATCGATTGGCTGGGAGACGAATAACCAAGTGGCACAGGCAGAGTTCGAAAAGCGCCGGGCAATGAAGCGAGCCACCTCTGACCGGTCGAAATCCGCGACACCCCCTCGACGGCAGCCTGCCCCGGAATTAGCCGACATCGCCGCTGGCGATCGCCTCGACGATGCCGTCATCCGACTCGCCGAAGAGCAATTGAGTGTCGGTAAGCGGACTGTCGAGACCGGCCGGGTGAGGGTGAACCGCACCACCACCACCCGGGTCAAGAAAGTCGATCTAGCGCTCACCAGTAACACCGTCGAGGTGCGTCGAGTGCCTGTCGACAAAGAGGTGAAGACGATGCCGGCGGTGCGGGAGACGCGCACCTCGATCATCATTCCGGTCGTTGAAGAAGTGCTAGTCGTCGAACGGCGACTCATATTGCGCGAGGAACTACACATCCGCAGGGTGCGTTCGGTGGAACGGCACACCGAGCAGGTCACCCTCCGCGCCCAGAAAGCCACGGTCGCCCGAGTGGCACCGGAGGATTCAGACGACGGTCCTCGACCGACCGCGCGTTCTGAACGGCCGTCCCGACGGTCCGCTAAACAACCCACCCAACCGAAGAAAAAGAGGAGTAGTAGTGAGCGCAAATGAAATGGTCGTTCTGTTCGACACGGTGGCTGCCAGCCGTCGCGCGGAGAAGGCCCTTGAGGCGGCCGGCTTCCACGATCCGGACGTCAACACCCTCGACAGTGCGGCTGTTGCCAAGAGTGGGGGCAAGCCCGGCGCCGGCCCGTCTCTCTGGCGCCGTCTGTTCGGCCAAGAGGTCAAGCTCTACGAAGGCGCTGCTTTCGAGAAGGCGCTCGCCAACGGCGGCGCCATCCTGACCGTCCGGATCAAGAACGACGCCGAGGCGCAGAAGGCTGAAGGCATCCTCGCCCAGCACAATCCCGTGGACCTCGAGGCTCGTGGCGCCGGGATCGTCGCCGAGCACAAGGCCCTCGGTGACGTCAAGGAAGAGGTCCTGCGGCTGGCTGAGGAGCAGCTTGAGGTCGGCAAGCGCAAGGTTGAAGCCGGAAAGACCCGAGTTCGCCGCTACGTGACGGCCCGCGAGGTCGAGGAGAAGGTCAATCTGACTGAGGTGCACGCCGAGGTGCTGCGCAAGGCCGTCAACGAGGCGGTTGCCGACGACTGGGATTGGAGCGACTCCACGATCGAGGTCGTCGAAACCCGCGAAGAGGCCGTGGTGTCCAAGAGCGCTCACGTCGCCGAGGAGATCCGGCTGCGGACCGAGGAGACCGAGCACACCGAAACCATCAAGGAGACGGTTCGCAAGCAGCACGCTGAGGTCGAGCACCTCGATGAGGATGGCAAAGTCATCAAGAAGTAAGCCATCGCGAGTAGAACGGACCGACGGCCGCCCCTGTGGGGCGGCCGTCGCCGTCTATGGCCGTCAGTGCCAGAAGTACTCGGCGCGCAGCCTGGCGGCGACCACCTCGAAGGTGAGTCGGTCCATGATGGCGCCCTCGCGCCGGATGCTCTCCTCGGGCACGTCGAGCACCCGGTCCAGCCGCACCCAGGACGGCCTTCCTTCGTAATCCCAGCTCCCGGCACCGACGTGCACCCAGCCGGGGTCGTTGGCGCGGCGGGCCTGGCTGGACAACATCAATCCCAGCAGGCTTTGTCGATCCCGGCCGACCACCAGAACCGGTCGATCCTTGCCCTTCGTCGGGTCATCCTCGTAAACCACCCATGTCCAGACCACCTCACCGGGATCGGCGCGGCCGTCCAGGTCGGGGGCGTAGACCAGCCGACGGGCCCGGTCGGCGGTGGGAACCATGGTGCGGGCCACCGGCCGGCCGGCGGTGATCGCCACCGGCGGTTCCTGCGGGAGCGCGGTGGCGACGAGGGCTTCGATGCCGAGTCGGATGCCCTGCTGGATGCCCTGCTGGATGGTCCGCTGCACCCCGTTGGGGCTCTGCAACTGCCGTATCAGCTTCGGGGCCTCGTTGAACACGAGATGCTCTGCCAGCCGCTGAAACGTCCTCCACTGCGACGCCATTCTGATGAGCATAGGCGAGGATCTTCGTCGCCCGCGCGGCGCGATTGTGTCCGGCCCCAGTCTGCTGGATACGCTTGTCACCGCCGGAACCCGCCCGCTCATCAGGAGATTCCCATCAGCAGTTTCGCGGATCAGACGTTCACTGCACCGGCGCAGATCCGGAACTTCTGCATCATCGCCCATATCGACCACGGCAAATCCACCCTTGCCGACCGGATGCTGCAGTTGACCGGCGTGGTCGATGAACGTTCGATGCGGGCGCAGTATCTGGACCGGATGGACATCGAACGGGAACGCGGCATCACCATCAAGGCCCAGAACGTGCGACTGCCCTGGACGGTCAAATCCGACGCCGAGGGTCTTGCCGCCGGGGACTACGTCCTGCACCTGATCGACACCCCGGGCCACGTCGACTTCACCTACGAGGTCTCCCGGGCGCTGGAGGCCTGCGAAGGCGCGGTGCTACTGGTTGACGCCGCACAGGGGATCGAGGCCCAGACGCTGGCGAACCTGTACCTGGCGTTGGACCGTGACCTGGCCGTCATCCCAGTCCTGAACAAGATCGACCTGCCCGCCGCCGACCCGGACCGCTACGCGGCGGAGTTGGCGCACATCATCGGCTGCGAACCCGGCGATGTGCTGCGGGTCTCGGGCAAGACCGGTGTGGGGGTGCCGGCCCTGCTCGACGAGGTGGTGCGCCAGGTACCGGCACCGACCGGCGATGCCGACGCCCCGGCCCGGGCGATGATCTTCGACTCGGTCTACGACATCTACCGCGGCGTGGTCACCTACGTCCGGGTTGTCGACGGCAGGATCACCCCCCGCGAGAAGATCAAGATGATGTCCACCGGCGCCACCCACGAACTGCTCGAAGTCGGCATCGTCTCCCCGGAACCCAAACCCTCCGTCGGCCTGGGCGTCGGGGAGGTGGGTTACCTCATCACCGGCGTGAAAGACGTCCGCCAGTCCAAGGTCGGTGACACCGTCACCAGTGCGCGCCACGGCGCCACCGAGGCGCTCACCGGATACCGCGAACCCAGGCCGATGGTCTACTCAGGTCTGTATCCCGTGGACGGCTCGGACTATCCGAACCTGCGCGAAGCACTCGACAAGCTGCAACTCAACGACGCCGCCCTGACCTACGAGCCGGAAACCTCGGTGGCGCTCGGATTCGGATTCCGGTGCGGATTCCTGGGATTGCTGCACATGGAGATCACCAGGGAGCGTCTGGAACGTGAGTTCGACCTCGACCTGATCTCCACCGCACCCAACGTCGTCTACCGCGTCATTCAGGAGGACGGGGCCGAGAAAATCGTCACCAACCCCTCGGACTGGCCGCCCGGAAAAATGCGTGAGATCTACGAGCCGGTGGTCAAGTGCACCGTCATCGCACCCAGCGAATTCATCGGCACCATCATGGAACTGTGCCAGTCGCGCCGCGGCGAACTCGGCGGCATGGACTACCTCTCACCAGAACGCGTCGAACTGCGCTACACCATGCCGTTGGGCGAGATCATCTTCGACTTCTTCGACTCGCTGAAGTCGCGCACCCGCGGCTACGCCAGCCTGGACTACGAGGAGGCCGGCGAGCAGGAAGCCGAGCTGGTGAAAGTCGACATCCTGCTGCAGGGCGAAGCCGTCGACGCCTTCAGCGCGATCGTGCACAAGGACTCCGCGCAGGCCTACGGCAACAAGATGACCGTGAAACTCAAAGAACTCATCCCGCGCCAGCAGTTCGAGGTGCCGGTGCAGGCCGCGATCGGTTCGAAAATCATTGCCCGAGAGAACATTCGGGCCATCCGCAAGGACGTGCTGGCCAAGTGCTACGGCGGTGACATCACCCGCAAGCGCAAATTGCTGGAGAAGCAGAAGGAGGGCAAGAAGCGCATGAAGACCATCGGACGGGTCGAGGTGCCGCAGGAGGCCTTCGTCGCCGCGCTGTCCACTGATGCCGCCGGCGACAAGCCGGGTGACAAGACCCGGAAGTAGGGAGCCATTACCGTCGGTTGGGCGGCCGTTGTCCGCCGGATTGTCGCCGCTGCATTCTGTGTTGGGATGACGGCGGGTTGCGTGGGCACCGTCGACGGTAAACCCGTGCGTAGGCAAGCCGTCGGCCTGCAGGATGCGCTGCCCAGCGCAACCCAGGTGGCCCAGGCGGTGGGTAACCCGCTTGATCCGACCAGTCCGCCGATGGTCGGCGGGATCGCCCTGTTGCCCAACGGGATCCGCGACAGCGACGAGGTTTCACCTCTGGAGTGTCTGGGTGTGGCGACGCCGTTGATGAGGGTCGTCTACGAGCGTGGTGACGTCCGCGCGGTCGGTCTGCAGGATTTCTCCCGTTACGGCGAGGGGCTGACGGTATCCAGCGCCCACACCGGGGTGGTGCGGTTCGGTTCGGAGGCCGAGGCGGCGCGGATGTTCTCCGAATTCGCCAAGCAGTGGCGATCCTGCGCCGACACCCTGGTTAGTGTGCAGGTCACCGCCAATTCCGCGCTGGAGTGGACGATCACCGACGTGCGGCAGACCGACGGGATCGTCTCAGCGACGGTTCTCAACGGGGAGACCGCCAAGCAGGCCGCCTTCCCGGTCGAACATGCCATCGGACTGGCCGGCGACGTCATCATCGACGTCGACGTCGCGGTCACCGACGCCGAGCCAGACCGGCGGGTGGTCGGCGGCCGCGCTGCCGCACTCGTCCGGCTGATCCGGGACAACATCGACGGCCTGCGCTAAGCGGGGGAGCGCCCGGTCAGGTGGGTGCATTGGCCGGCTGGAACACCCCGGTCCCGTCGGCCTGCTCTTCGGCCCGGATCACGTGCACCACAGCATTGATCAACGCCAGGTGGGTGAACGCCTGCGGGAAGTTCCCCAGATGCCGGCCGGTGCTGGGTTCGATCTCCTCGGCGTAGAGGTGCAGGGGACTGGCGAAGGACAGCAGTCGCTCGCACAGATGCCGGGCGCGGCTCACCTCGCCGATCTCCACCAGCGCCGACACCAGCCAGAACGAGCAGATGGTGAAGCTTCCCTCCTCCCCGGAAAGACCGTCGTCGGTCTCCTCGACCCGGTAGCGCAGAACCAGTCCGTCCTCGGTGAGTTCGTCGGCGATCGCCAGCACGGTGGCCCGCACCCGCGGGTCGTCGGGCGGCAGGAACCTCAGCAGCGGAACCAGCAGCAGCGAGGCGTCCAATGCGTTGTCGCCGTAGCGCTGGGTGAAGACCCCGCGGGAGTCCACCCCGTTGGCCAGGATGTCGGCCTTGATCTCATCGGCGATCACCCGCCACTGCTGGGCGTAACTCTTGGAACCTTGCAGCGCGGCCAGACGGGCGCCGCGGTCCAGCGCCACCCAGCACATCACCTTCGAGGAGGTGAAGTGCTGCGGTTCCCCGCGCACCTCCCAGATGCCGCGGTCGGGTTCCCGCCAGTGCTTGATGGCTTCCTCGACCTGCTCTTTGAGCACCGGCCACAGTTGATCGGAGATGTTCTCCCGTGACTTGCAGTGCAGGTACACCGAATCCAGCATGGTGCCCCAAATGTCATGCTGGCGTTGGTTATAGGCGCCGTTACCGATACGCACCGGACGGGCGCCGTCGTAGCCGGAAAGGTGGTCCAATTCCTCCTCGACCAGTTCCCGCTCACCGCCGACGGCGTACATCACCTGCAGTGGCTGGCGCTCGCCGTTGTTGGCGCCGGACACATCGGCGATGAAGGAGAAGAAATCGTCGGCCTCGCGGTCCAATCCCAGCGTGTAGAGACCCCACAGCGCGAAGGTGGAATCCCGGACCCACGCGTAGCGGTAGTCCCAATTGCGTTCGCCCTGCGGTGTTTCCGGCAGCGAGGTGGTGCTGGCGGCCAGCAGGGCGCCGGTGGGTGAGTACGTCAGGCCTTTGAGCGTCAGGGCGCTGCGCTGCAGGTAGGCCCGCCACGGATGGTCGGGGAAGTGGCCTATGTTGATCCACTGCCGCCAGGCCTCGGCGGTTTGCCACATCTTGTCGGCGGCTTCCTCGTAGGTCTGCGGTGAGGGGTGCTCGGACCAGGACAGCGCGACGAATACGTTGTCGCCCTCCTTCAGCCGGGTCCTGGCCCGGGCCTCCCGGCCCTCCAAACCGATCCGCAGGTTGGTGGTCAGCCGCAGCGTCGGATGGGCATCCGGGTCGGTGCGGGACCGGGCGATCGCCTCACCGTAGGCCTCGGCCGAGTACTCCCACGCCGCGGTGCCGCGGCCGTAGTCGAAGGCCGGTTCGCAGTTCATCACCAACTCGACGATGCCGCTGACGCAGCGCACCGTGCGCAGCAGGATGTGCTCGGCATCCCAGTCCATCGGCGTGCGCCGGTGGGTGCGCGACCGCGCCTCGGTGTCATGCCAGGGACCCATCACCAGCGCATCGCGCACGATCACCCAGCCGGTGGGCGTCTGCCAGGTGGTCTCCATGATCAGGCTGCCGGGCAGGTAGCGCCGCGCCGCCGGCACCGTCACGCCGTAGGGCCCCAGCCGGAAGTGGCCGGCGCCGCGGTCCAGGATCGAGCCGAAGACGCTGGGTGAATCCGGTCGCGGCACACACATCCACTCCACTGAACCGGCCGCCGAGATCAGGCAGGTGTTCTCGCAGTCGGAGAGGAAGGCGTAGTCGGCGATCGGCGGAAACTGGCTGCGCATCGGCCCGACCGGCACCTCCAGGAGCGGCTTGGTGACGGCGACGTCGACGCCCTGATCCGCTAGCTCACCTGGGGGTTGGGCGTGCAGCACCATCCCGCAATCATGGCTGGCGGTGGTGCCCGCCGTCCACGGATCGGGCTATAGGGTGAATCGGTGGACGGAATTCTCAGCTGGTGGGACGGCTTTGAATTGTGGCTGTCCGGGCTGGGCTTCGTGTGGCAGACCCTCATCGTCATGCCGGTGGTGCTGATGCTGGCTTTCGGGCTGGCCGTTGCGATCGACACCGCGCTCGGCGGCGGCATTCGTGTTCTTCGCCGGCTGCGCGGGGATCGCCAGGTCGGGCCGTGAACGGCATGCCGCGCTCCCGGGTCACGCTGGCGCTGGTGGCCCTGCTGGTCCTGGTGGTGGCGGTCTGGTTGCTCAACCGCTGAGCGGGGTGCATGGCGCAACGGGTGTTAGGCTGCGGGTCATGCTCACGGCAACCCGGTTCGGCAGCGTTTTCGGTGCTGCCGCCGATGCCGTCGCGCTGTGCTGTTGTCGCTGATTCCCTGCCCCGCCCGGAGCTTGTGGTGTTCACGGCATCTTGCATGTCAACCTCTCGTCTGCGGGCGCCCCACCCGGTTACCCGCAACGAGAAAGGCTCACTGATGTCCTACCGATCCCTTCGCCGATGGCGCACCGCCGCCGCGATCGCCGCCACCGCCACCGTGTTGGTCGGCTGCGGCGGCGGCAGCAGCGATGTCGCCGGTGGTAGTAGCTCCGACGCCGAGACCACTTTGACGCTGGTCGCCTACGCGGTCCCTGAGCCGGGCTGGAGCAAGATCATCCCGGCCTTCGCCGCTACCGCCGAGGGCAAGGGCATCGATGTGACGACGTCCTACGGCGCTTCCGGGGATCAGTCCCGCGCCGTGGTGGACGGCAAGCCCGCCGACATCGTGAACTTCTCGGTGGAACCCGACGTCACCCGCCTGGTCAAGGCCGGCAAGGTCACCCCGGAGTGGAACGCCGACGTCACCAAGGGCATTCCGTTCGGGTCGGTGGTCTCCCTGGTGGTCCGCAAAGGTAACCCCAAGAACATCAAGGACTGGGATGACCTGCTGGCGCCCGGCATCGAGGTGGTCACCCCCAGCCCGCTGAGTTCCGGTTCGGCCAAGTGGAATCTGTTGGCGCCCTATGCCGCCAAAAGCAATGGCGGCAAGGATCAGCAGGCCGGTCTGGACTTCGTCAGCAAGCTGGTCGCCGACCACGTCAAGACCCGGCCCAGCTCGGGCCGGGAGGCCACCGACGTTTTCCTGCAGGGCACCGGTGACGTGCTGATCAGTTACGAGAACGAGGCCATCCATGTGCAGCGCCAGGGCAAAGAGGTCGAGTACGTCAACCCGCCGCAGACGTTCAAGATCGAAAACCCGGTAGCCGTCGTCACAACCAGCGCCCATCTCGAGGCGGCCACGGCGCTGAAGAACTTCCTGTTCACCACCGAAGGACAGAAGATCTGGGCCCAGGCCGGCTTCCGGCCGGTCGATCCGGCGGTGGCCGCCGACTTCGCCAAGGACTTCCCGGCGCCGCAGAAGCTGTGGACGATCGCCGACCTCGGCGGGTGGGGTGCAGTTGATGCATCGCTGTTCGACAAGGACACCGGGTTGCTCAGCACCATCTACAAGAAGGCCACCGGATGACGGCAGCCGTCGGTGCCAGGGCGGCGCCCGCGCGACCGCGGAGCGGTTCCACCCCCGCCCTGGCCGGGGCGGCGTCGCTGTGGCTGAGCGTCATCGTCCTGCTGCCGCTGGCGGCCATCGTCTGGCAGTCTGGCAAAGGCGGCTGGTCGGCGTTCGCCGCCGCGGTCACCTCCGGTGCCGCGCTGGAGTCCTTCCGGGTGACGCTTACCGTCTCCGTCGGCGTGACGCTTATCAACACGGTGTTCGGTCTGCTCGTCGCCTGGGTGCTGACCCGCGACGACTTTCCCGGGAAGCGACTTGTCGACGCGGTGATCGACTTGCCGTTTGCATTGCCCACCATCGTGGCCAGCCTGGTGATGCTGGCGCTCTACGGGCCGGGCAGTCCGGTGCAACTGCACCTGCAGCACACCAAGTGGGGGATCGGGGTGGCGTTGCTGTTCGTCACACTGCCCTTCGTGGTGCGCACGGTGCAGCCTGTGCTGCTGGAACTGGACCGGGAGGCCGAGGAGGCCGCCGCGTCCCTGGGCGCCACTAACCCGGTCATTTTCGGCCGGGTAATTCTGCCGGCGCTGCTGCCCGCGCTGCTGACCGGTGCCGGCCTGGCATTCTCCCGAGCCATCGGCGAATTCGGGTCAGTGGTCCTCATCGGCGGTGCGGTGCCCGGCGAGACCGAGGTGTCGTCGCAGTGGATCCGGACCCTGATCGAGAACGATGACCGAACCGGCGCGGCGGCGATCTCCATCGTTCTGCTGCTGGCGTCCTTCGCCGTGCTGTTCGTGCTGAGGTGGATCGGATCACGCGCAGCCAAGCGGGAGGAACTGGCGCCGTGATCCTTTCGCCGACGGCGCGCCTGGTCGCCCGGTACCTCGCACTGGGTTACGTGCTGGTGCTGGTCGCGGTACCGGTCGGGTTGATTCTGTGGCGGACCTTTGCGCCCGGCTTCGGCGCCTTCGCCGCCTCGATCAGCACCCCGGCGGCGATCTCGGCGTTGACATTGTCGCTGCTGGTGGTGGCGATCGTGGTCCCGCTCAATGTCGTGTTCGGCGTTCCGACGGCTTTGTTGTTGGCCCGCAAGCGATTTCGTGGCAAGTCCGTCCTGCAGGCGATCATCGACCTGCCATTCGCGGTGTCCCCGGTGGTGGTCGGTGTCGCGCTGATCCTGCTGTGGGGCAGCGCCGGACTATTCGGCTTCGTCGAGAACGATCTGGGATTAAAGATCATCTTCGGCCTGCCCGGCATCATCCTGGCGAGCATCTTCGTCACCGTGCCGTTCGTCATCCGCGAGGTGGAACCGGTCCTGCACGAATTGGGTACTGAACAGGAGGAGGCCGCCGCCACCTTGGGATCGACGTGGTGGCAGACGTTCTGGCGGATCACCCTGCCCTCGATCCGGTGGGGCCTGACCTACGGGATCGTCCTGACGGTGGCCCGCACGCTTGGCGAGTACGGTGCGGTCCTGATGGTGTCGTCGAATCTGCCGGGCAAGTCCCAGACCCTGACACTGCTGGTGAGCGACCGCTATAACAGGGGCGCTGAATACGGCGCCTATGCCATCTCTACGCTGCTGATGATGGTGGCGGTGCTGGTCTTGGTGGTTCAGACAGTGCTGGATGCGCGGAGGAATCGGACGTGACCGTCGGCAAAGCCGTTGAGAAAACAGTTGAGAATGCCATCGTCGTAACCGGTGCCAACAAGCGCTACGGCGACTTCGCTGCTCTGGACAATGTGGACTTCGTGGTGCCCGCCGGGTCGCTGACCGCGCTGTTGGGTCCCAGCGGCTCAGGCAAGTCCACCCTGTTGCGGGCGATCGCGGGCCTAGACCGGCCGGACACCGGCACCGTCGTCATCAACGGCCGCGACGTGACCGCTGTCCCGCCGCAGCGTCGCGGCATCGGATTCGTGTTCCAGCACTACGCAGCGTTCAAACATCTCAGCGTGCGCGACAATGTGGCGTTCGGCCTGAAGATCCGCAAGTTGCCCAAGGCCGACATCGACGCCAAGGTCGACAATCTGCTCGAGGTGGTCGGGCTGGCCGGCTTCCAGAACCGCTATCCCAATCAACTCTCCGGCGGTCAGCGCCAGCGGATGGCGTTGGCCCGCGCCTTGGCGGTGGATCCTGAGGTGCTGCTGCTCGATGAGCCGTTCGGCGCATTGGACGCCAAGGTCCGCGAGGACCTGCGCGCTTGGCTGCGCCGCTTGCACGACGAGGTCCACGTCACCACGGTTCTGGTCACCCATGACCAGTCCGAGGCCCTCGACGTGGCTGATCGGATCGCGGTGCTCAACAAGGGCCGGGTCGAACAGGTCGGTTCACCCACCGAGGTCTATGACAGCCCGGCCAACCCGTTCGTGATGTCTTTCCTGGGCACGGTGTCCACGTTGAATGGAATCCTGGTCCGCCCGCACGACATTCGGGTCGGCCGCACGCCGGAAATGGCGATTGCCGCCGGGGACGGAACGGCGGAAAGCACCGGGGTGATCCGGGCCACCATCGACCGGGTGGTGTACCTCGGGTTCGAGGTTCGCGTCGAGTTGACCAGTGCAACCACCGGCGCGCCGTTCATCGCCCAGATCACCCGGGGCGATGCCGAGGCGCTCGCTCTCAATGACGGCGATACCGTCTACGTCCGCGCCACCCGCATCCCGCCGATCGCCGGAGTCCTACAGGCCCCCGGGCAAGGAGAATGATGATGACAGCTCGTCTCAGGATTGCAGCCCTTGCCGGGGTTGCCGCGGTCCTGGTCGGTGGTGCAACCGGCTGCAGTGTCACCACCGATGGGACGCCCAGCGACGGTGGGGCGACGCGGACAGGGAGTGCGGTGACTCCGACCGATGAGAAGCCGACTGATGAGAAGGAGGACGGCGTGACCGGTGGAA
>CAXNJA010000025.1:0-25096 GCA_964202555.1 Mycobacterium sp. | reverse complement strand
GCGTAGTCCGCCAACGGGAAACGGTCCTGCTCGCGAACCGCACTGCGGATCGAGGTCGGCCGGAACAACGGCGCCTCGCCGGATTCGTTGAACCAGTAGGAGCGTGACCCGGCGCAACTGCCGAGGACGAAGACCGAATCCGCCAGCAGATCGGTCATCCTGTTCAGGAAGCGCGCGTTGGCGTCCTCGGTGACCTCGAAAGTGCTTGCGCCACGGCGCTGCAACTCCGGGAACAGACGATTCATGTGCCGCATCTGGCACTCGACGGTGTCGAACCATGACATGCCGACCCAGGCGTACGGACTCGACAGCGACAGGAAATTCGGAAACCCAGGGACCGACAGGCCCTCGTAGGCCTGGAACTTGTTCTCCCGCCACCACTTACCGAGATTGCGGCCGTCGCGGCCGATCACCTCGATCGCCGGCAGGTTGGCGTTCCAGACATCGAAACCGGTTGCCAGTACCAGGGTGTCGATGACGTGTTTGGTGCCGTCGCGGCCCACCACGCCGTCGGACTCGATCCGGTCGATCCCGGCGGTCTCCAAGTGCACGTTTGGCTGATTGAAGGACCGGTAGTACGTGTTGGACAGGGTGGGCCGCTTACAGCCGTATGAGTAATTGGGCTTGAGTACGCGGCGAGTGTTCTTGTCGCGCACGGAGATAAAGCGGTGCAATGCCGCAATGGCCGCCACCACCCGGTTGACGGGCTTGAAGTAGCGGTACTTCCACATCGCGATCAGGACCAGCAGATCAGTGAAGTTGTCGGTCGAGCGGCGCAGCGCCTGTTGCGAGCGGGGCACCCGGGCGAAGGTGCGCTGGACGGCGGGTGCGAATCCGAAGTCCAGTTTGGGCATCACCCAGATAGGGGTTCGCTGGTAGACGGTCAAGTCCGATGCCACCTTGGCCAACTCCGGAATGAGTTGCACGCCGGTGGATCCGGTGCCGATGACGGCCACCTTCCGGCCCTGCATCGAGTAGCCGTCCTCCCAGCGTGCCGCGTGCAGAACCTTGCCCTCGAAAGTGTCGATTCCCGGAATGTCGGGCATCCGCGGTTGGCACAGGTATCCCGTTGCAGCGATGAGGAACTGCGCGCGCAGCGTCTCACCACCGGCGAGGGACACCACCCAGACGCCTGCGTCCTCATCCCATCGAGCACCGTCGACAGTGGTGTTCAACCGCAGATACCGGCGCAGGTTGTACTTGTCGGCAACGTGTTCGGCGTAGCGCTTCAACTCCACGCCGGGCGCATACAGCCGCGACCAGTACGGGTTGGGCTCGAACCAGTACGAGTAGGTGGTCGACGGGACGTCGACGGTCAAGCCCGGGTAGTGGTTGACGTGCCAGGTCCCGCCCAGATCGTCCTCCCGGTCGATGATCGCGAGATTGTCGTAACCGAGACGGTTGAGCTGGATCGCAGCTCCCATGCCCCCGAATCCGGCACCGACGATGACGGCATCGAGTTGTTCGGTACTCATGGGGTGATCTTTCTGGTGGGGTTACTCACCGGCCTGTTCGCCCGATTCGGTCGCGGCAGCGCGGGCGGAGCTTCCCCTCGGGCTGTCCGCCGCTGAGTCGCGGTTCAGACCTCTGCGCTGCTTGGTAACCCGCTCCGAACCCGGCTCCTCGGCCGCGGATCCCGCTCCGGTCTCCGCAGCGAGACCCTCGTCGGCGAGGCCCTCGTCGGCGAGATCGTCTCCGGGATTGTCCTGTCCGGGCACGACGCTCGATTCCACCGGCTCCGCTGCCGCCGGTTCGGGGATCATCCGGTCCCCGGTCTTATCGACGTTCACCACGCCATCGGCCTTCCGGGCAGCAGCAGTCGCCGCCGGTGCAGACAGCGCGACGTCCGCAACGGCCGCAGTGGTGTCCACGACCGTGGACGGAACAACCGACTCAACCTCCGTGGTGCTGGCGAGGATCGTCGCTTCGGCCGGCTGCTGCGGCGGCCGCGCCGGCCCACCAGGGTTCTCCGGATCACAGGTCGGGCAGAGGGTCGGCACAAACGGCAGGAAGAGCGGGGTGAGGGCCGTGTAGGGCCAGCCCTTCAACAGGAAACTGCGCGGGACGAAGGGATTGAACGCCAAATCCAGGGCCTTACCGAATCGGTCCAGTGTGGCGCTGATCTCCGTGAGGGTGATGGTCCCAGGTGTGTTCGTCGCGGGGTCGGCCATCAGGTAGTTGAGCACCGAGTTGACCGGATCAGCCGGGTCGAGCTTGACGTAGGCACCGGACCAGGGCGTCTCCTGGCCCTCCGAGCCTGGGATCTCTTCGCCGATTTCGGCTTCGGCGTCACTGACCGGGTTGTAAGACTCAGGGAACTGGTAGCCCGCATTGAGCACCCAGGAAGGCGCCAGGAACATCGTGCTGAGGATGGCGTCCGGATCGGCGCAGGCAGGTCCGACTGACCCGGTGCAGCCGGCGTTCATCGGCAGGTTCGCCCGAGCCCACCAGGCGAAGTGATCGCCCACGGCGTTGGACAGCGGCTTGAACGGAATCGCCAGATTGGCAAGCGCGGTGATCTTGGGCGGGTCCGCGGGGTCGAAGCCCAGGACGTTGGTCGGGGTGTACACCCACCAGTTGCCGGTGACCTCCAGCGAGTAGGACAGGTCGTTCACCGCATCCACGAAGGCCCTCGGGATGCTGATCACGGCGTTGAGCAGGTTCGCCGGGATGTTCGCCATGGACCCGGACTGGTCCAGCGCGACCGGCGAGTAGGACGGCGTGGCCAGGATGTCGCACCCGTCGGTGAGGTACCCCGAGCACGGTTGTGCGGCCCCGACGGCCGCGGCCAGGCTGACGGCCGCTTCCAGCACCCGGGTCTCTGCCTCATCCAGCGACGGGACGATCTGCGCTGCGGTGATCACACCCGCGCCCATCAATGCAACTCCCGCGGTGAGGTACGAACGGACGGCAGCAGGCATTACGACCCTCTCTCAGGGTTTCTCAGCTTTGGGGAAATGATGCCACTAATCGTATCGACAGAACCGGATTGCAGCAAACCAGGCCACCCGCCCGAAGGTTCCCATCTGGCCGTCCAGCTAACTCACAGACCGCGCGCGACCAGCCAGTCGTCGATTCGCTGGGCAACCGCCGGCCAGCCCGGCTCCAGCATCATGTTGTGGCCCATGCCGGGAAAGATCACCGGTTCGGTGCGGTACGCGCGGGCGCTTGCCCGGACCTCCGCAGTGGTAACGGCGCCGTCCTCACCGGCACCCAGGACCAGCATCGGCGCTTTCACCCTCTCCGGCCTGGGCAGTTGCACCAGGCCGTCCCGGCCCGAGCGTGAACTCTCCTCCTGGAGACGGCCGGCGTAGCGACGGACCAGGTCCTCGGGGGTGTCCGGCGAGAAGAACCGTTGACGGGCCAGTTCAGGGGTACTGACGTAGGGCAGCGATTCGCCGGTGACGCTCAGTTTCGCGAAGTGCCATGGGTGCTTGCGCAGCCAACGCAGCCCTGAGCGGAAGTAGCCCTGCGGGGGCATGGACGCCATCAGGACACCCGCCGGGGCTTCATTGGATTCCAGGTATTTCTGCACGATGACACCCCCCATGGAATGGCCGATCACCACCGGCGGGGTGGGCAGGCCGTGGGCCACCGACGTGACGTCGGCGACGTAGTCGGCGAACGAGCAGTCCCGCAGTCGCTTGTTCGCGGGGCTGCTGCCGTGTCCGCGAAAGCTCAGCGCCACCGCGCGGTACCCCCGGTCGGCGAAGAACCCGAGGAAATGCTCGTCCCAGCACCATGCGGCATGCCAGGCACCGTGGACGAACAGCAACGGAACGGGGTGGGATGTGCTGGCCGACCCCTTGTCGATGACCTCAAGCATCGCGACCAGCGTAAGTGCTGCGGGCGGCGACCCCGGCCTAGGGCTCTGGCCCGGCGACCCGGGCATAAGATCGGCCGCACTATGAGCCTTCCCGCACCAACCGCCGCCTCCCCCGTCGTCGTCACCGGTGCCTCGTCCGGGATCGGGGCCGAGATCGCCCGCGGGCTGGGGCGGCGCGGATACTCGCTGCTACTGGTGGCCAGGCGCGGGGATCGGCTGGCTGAGCTCGCCGACCAACTGACGCGCGAACACTCGGTGCAAGCCGAAGTGCTGCCACTTGATCTTGGCGAGAGCGGCGCGCGGGCCCGGCTGGCGGAACGAATCGCCCAGCAAACACCTGCGGGCCTGGTCAACAGCGCGGGATTCGGCACCAACGGGCTGTTCCAGTCGCTGGACCCGCAGCGTGAAACCGAACAGGTCACCGTCAACGCGCTGGCGTTGATGGAACTGACCCGTGCGGCGCTGCCCGGGATGATCGCGCGGGGCTCCGGGGCGATCCTCAACATCGGCTCCATCGCCGGCTTCCAGCCGCTCCCGGACGCGGCGGTGTACTCCGCTACCAAGGCCTTCGTGCAGACGTTCTCCGAGTCCGTGCACGAAGGCCTGCACGGCACCGGCGTGTCATGTACTGCGTTATGCCCGGGACCTGTGCCGACCGAGTGGTGGGAGGTGGCCGGCGCCGATCAATCCGGGGTCGGGTTTGCGGCGACCTCCGCGGATGTGGTCGCTGAGGCCGCGATCACCGCGATGCTCGACGGCAGGAGGCTGGTGGTGCCCGGGATGGCCGCCAAGTTGGCCGGGCTGGGCGGCCGGTTCACCCCGCGCCGCATCCTGTTGCCGGCGTTGCGGCGCGCCGCCGGACGGCAACGCTGACGGCAACCGACGGTTCAGTCGCCGCCGTCGATCTCCATGAGCCCCGAACCCGGTGTCAACGCCACCTTGCCGAACCACACCCGATTCCCGTAGGTGTCCAGATGCACCACCTCGTCGACCGGTCTGCGGGTGGTCGACCCGTAGCGGCCGCGCGGCCAGCCCATCGGCACGATGGCGCACGGTGTGATCGACAGCGGCAGTCCCAGCGCGCGACGGGCCGACGCCAGACTCCACAGCGGCAAGGTGATGAGCGAGGCGCCCAGACCCATTGCCCGGGCGGCCAGCAGTAGATTCTGCACGCTCGGGTAGATGGACCCAAAGAAGCCCGAGAGTGCGGCATGCGGCATCGGCAGGTAGGGCACCCGGCCTTCGCGGGCGGTCAGTCGCAGGCAGGCCACCACGAGCACTGGGATCTCCTCGAAATGGTCCACCTGCCACTGAACGGCGCGCGCCGTCTTGGCCATTGACTCGTCCCATGCCGCGACGTCGGCGATGACCGTGCGGTAGTACAGCTTCCAGGCCTGGCGGTATCGCTTGGCCAGTTTCTTCTTGACCCGGGGATCCTTGACGATGATGAATTCCCAGTTCTGCCCGTTGGCGCCGGTGGGGGCACGCAACGCCACTTCGATGCACTTCAGAACCAGTGCATCGTCGACGGGGTCGGGTCGCAGCCTCCTGATCGCACGCTGGGTCATCATCGCCTCGACCAGTGGCATGTCCAGTCGCGCAACCGCTTCAACGACAGAAGGCACGGGCAACGGATCAGCGGTCATCGATTCGCTATCCACTCGTCGGTGAAACGGCCCACCCCGGGAATCTGCTTGACGATCTCCGCGGCGATGTACTTCTCGATCTGACCACCGAGAACCGGCACCCCGACCTCGACGGTTCCACTGAAACGCATGCTGGAGCCGGCGGCTTGCGGTGTCACGTCAGCAAGACCGCGCGCCGTGCCGCGCACACCTTTCGCGTCGATCCGGACATCGCCGCGCAAAACGCCGTCTGAGATCGGCCGCCAGATTTCGGTGCGACTCAGCGCAAAGCCGGCCGGCAGCGCCTTGGCGATCACCGCGGGCAGCGCCCCACGACGCATGTCCTGCGTGCTGACGACTTCGATGGTGCCGTCATCGGCGACGCAGAGCGCATCCAGGCTCATGGAGTCACCGCCATAGACTGCGAGGCGCTCAAGCCAGTAAAGCCGCTGCGCGAAGGCCGCCCGGACCTCCGCCACCGGGGAACGGTTGGAGGTCGTGACCTCAAAGCTGCGCGCCACGGCGATCTGAGCGCAGTTGATCGACGAGTTTGGCGGCGAAGCGCCGACTCTCCTCGAGTTGGTCCTCGCTGACGTTGGTGACGGGCATCTTCAGGCCCAGATACCGCTCGCGGTACTGCCCCGAGCCCAGATAACTGGTGAGCGACAGCATCGATCTGACCTGGTCGCCGGGATAGGTGAAGTGGATGCCGCCGGCGTAGCGGCCGCCTATCTTCTCGGCCAACTTGCGCACGCCGTTGAGGTTCTCGCGCCAGTACCGCCGACACACCACGAAGACCGCGAACGGCTTACCCTCGAACAGCGGACGGGCTTCGCCGGACTTCAGGAACGACCGCAGGGGCATGCTGACATCCCGCCACCAGGTGGGAGAGCCGATGCAGATCAGGTCGTAGTCATTGCGCCGCACTTCGTCGGGGGTGCGGATCTCGCCGGTGCGCTTTGCCGTTTGGGCGGGCAACATACCGACGAAGTCACGCCACACATGGGTCATGGGGAACCGGGAGAACCGTTCGGCGTAGCGCGGGTCGGTGAACTGAATCGGCGCGGTGTGGACCTCGCAGCCGCGCTCGCGGAAGACCTCCCCCGCAGCCTCGAGCACTTTGCGGGCCTGACCGGTGTAGCTGTAGTACAGCAGCAGGACCCGCGGGGAACGGTCCGGCGACTGGGCACCGTCAACCATGGCCATCCCACCAACTTTCCCTCGTCGTGCCACATGGATTTCGCGCACTCCAGCGCCTACGAATACTCTCACACGGGTGAGCGACAGAGTTGCCGTGAACCTGACCGGCCCGGCCAAGACCATGCTCTCGACGTTGTACCTCAAAGCCCTCGACGCCGATTTCGAGCGCCCCGTCCTGGCCGACCGATACGCCAAGGAAGCCATCGCCCGGATCGACTACGACTGGAGCACGCTGGAAATCGGCGCCGGATGGGCCCCGCTGTGTACCGTACGGACCGCGCAGTACGACATCTGGGCGCGCCGTTTTCTGGCCAGCCACCCGCACTGCACGGTGATTCACCTGGGGTGCGGACTCGACGCCCGGGTGTTCCGGATCAACCCCGGTCCCGACGTGCAGTGGTACGACGTCGACTTCCCCGATGTCATCGCTCTGCGTGAGCAGGTGTACCCGACCCGGCCGAACTACCACCTCACCGCGACCTCGGCGACCGACCCGTCCTGGCTCGACGCGATCCCGGCAGACCGCCCGGTGCTGTTCCTGGCCGAGGGCATCAGCATGTACCTCACCGAGGATCAGGGCATCGCCCTGCTCGGCCATGTGGTCGACCGGTTCGGATCCGGGGAGATCCAGATCGATTTCTTCAACTGGCTGGCCATCAAGTCCCAGAAGACCCAGACCCTGGTGCGCCGCTCCGGGTCGACCTTGTACTGGGCCGTCAACTCACCGCAAGACATCCTGGGCCGGGTGCCGGGGTTGCGCTTGCGCGAATCGGCGACCTTCTTCGACGCCCGCACATTCGCCCGCGTCACCGCCCGCTTCCGCGCCGCGAAACGGGCGGCCAAGTTGGCACCGGCGTTGCGCAAGGCCCTTCAGTACCACGTGTACGAATTCGGCCGGCCCAGTTAGGCAGCGCTCAGGCCTTTCCGGAAGCGACCGCGCGCAGCAGGGATTCGATTGCGGCTGTGCGCTTTTCCGGTTCCGGGCCGTGCGAGTGGTACTCGATCATGAGCCGGCCGACGAAGATCTTGCTGGTGTAGATCTCGATTCCGGCGCCGACGGCGAAGTACAGTTCGCCGTGACTGCCGATCAGTGTCAGCTCAGGTGGGGTGGGCATCGGCGGCACGATGCCGTTGTCGGTGAACATCACCACATCGGGCAGGCCGGGAGGGTTGCCGACGTACTGCGGGCTGAAGTGCAGAAAAGACTGCTGGATGACGCCTTCGGCGACGTCCTTCTTGAACGTGTCGTTGATGTCGCGGGCCAACTCGACAAGTTCGGTGTCGCGGCGGATTTCGGCCAGATAGGTGGCGATCCCGACCGGGTTGGTGCATCCGGTGGCCGACACCGGAGGGGACAGCAGGTAGCGCAGGTCCACCGGGTAGACGTAAGGAACCGGGATGTTGGGGGTTTGGCGAAGTTGCCACTCGGCGGTGAGAACAATCGCCGACAGTAGGCCGTTCAGTCCCAGCCGATTGGCCCGGCAGAAATCGACGATGGCCTCGGTCTCCTCCGCACTCATCAGGCAGGAGACCATCGGGACACGTTGCGGCACAGCCGGGTTGGACTCGGCCGCCGAGCGGCGCGACGGCGGCAGATCATAGACGAACATGGCGCCGAGCATGCGCTCAAGCCCGGAGCGGTCCTTGCGCTCCACACCGCGGTCGGCGAGCACCTTCTCCATCGGGTCCGGGGCCGGGTGCACCGTCACCGGCTTGGCCTTACCGGTGGTGACCAGATCGGTGTAAGTGGCGAACAGTTCCTCCACCAGGCTGAACTGATGGTGGCCGTCGGCGAGGCTGTGATGGATGTAGAAGGTCGGCTGGGCCTGGCCGTCCTGGACGATCACCCGAAGGTGCGCCAGTGCGGCGCTCTGGTCGAACAGCGGTTCGGGCGCTTGGGCGTCCGGGCCGTCGAGTTCGATCACCTCGATGCCGGGGTGCAGCAGATCATCGAGGACGATCTCGTAACGTCCGTCGGCCCCCTTTTCGAGGTGGCCGCCCAGTACGGGGTGGGACTGCAGCAGCAGATCAAAAGCCTCGGACATGGCGTCGATGTCAACGGGACCGTCGACGTGGGCGCCCAAACCGACGAAATTCTGCGTTTCGGCGAACATCTCCTCACTGCGGGCGAGCTTGCGGATTGCCGATGAAGGAAACACGGTGCGCTACACCCCCCGGCGATCAGTCACGTCTGCTGGCCCTCCGGTACCCGATCGCCAGCGGAACGGCGATGATGGCGGCTATTCCCGCGGACCATAGCAGCGTTCCGATTACCGGCTTGGCCACGGGTCCGCCCATCGACAACCCACGCATGGCTTCCACGACGTAACTGCACGGCTGATGTTCAGCGAACGGCTGCAACCATTTCGGGAATTGATCAAGCGGCACAAAGCCGGTGCTGAAGAAGAACATCACTGCCGCGATCACCTCGGTGGCCTGCGGCACAAGTGTGTTCTGGGCGTACAGCGCGATGGTCATCACCACCGCCGAGAAGGCCATCCCGAATACGGCGGGCATCAACAGCCAGGCCACCGCCTGCGGGAGGCCCTGGGTGAAGCGGAAACCCAGCAGCAGGCCGACGCACATGACAAAGCTCGTGATCACGACGATGCGGACACCCTCGGCGATCAGCCGGGAGAGCAGGCCGGATGCCCGGTGCGACGGCACCACCCAGAACCGGGCCAGCAGGCCATCGTCGCGCTCCCGCATGACACCGACGGCGACGATGATTGCACCGGAGGTGGCGCCGATCAGCGAGACCAGTGGCACGCTGCCGTACAGCGCGCTCTGACCGGTGACCCGTTCGACACCATCGCCCAGCAGTACGTCGAGCGCCACCAGGAAGAAGGCCGGGAACAGCAGCGACTGGGCCACGGTGGCGGCGTCACTGCTCCACCTCCGCAGGATCCGGGCGGTGAGCAGAGAGGTTTCGCTGATCAGGCTCATGGTCGCCTCGCCACCACGGCGTGCAGCCAGGTGAAGATCACGATGAACGCCGCGACCCAGGCCAGCGCCGGGCCGATGACCGACCAGGTGACGGCGGGGGCCGCCGGTGTGGAATCACCGGCCAGTGCGCGCAGTGCGTTGAGCCAATGGGACAGTGGCTGTTCGCGAACGAACGGCTGTATCCAACCGGGGAAGCGCTCGACCGGTTGCAGTCCCACCGATGTCAGACCGAGGGTCACCTGAGGAACCAGCAGCAACGGGGCGGTCGCCTCAGGGTTCTTCGTGGCCGCCCCGATCAGGTCGCCCATCAGTGCCAGAGCGGCGCCGATCAGCAGGGCGAACACGATGAATCCGATGGTGTGCCAGACGGTTCCGTAGAAGCGGAACCCGATGATGTGCCCGCACACCAGCGCCACCACCAGGGCCACCACGCAGCGGTACATGCTGGCCGTCATCCGCGCGGCCAGCGGGGTAAGCCTGGCCATCGGCATGGCCCGGAAACGGCGGTTGATACCAGCCAGGGCATCCATCGCCGACCGGAAGGCGGCCGAGACGGCGGCGAAGAAAATGGCTTGCACCACGATCAGCGGGGTGAGGTACTGCGCGTAGCTACTCATCGGCTGCACCGCGCCGAGGATGTTCTTCAGCGGCAGGTAGAAGCCCACGGTGAAGACGATCGAGCCGATGATCTGAGTGGCCAACTCTCCGTTGGACAGGGTCGGCGCGATCATGCGGGTGGTCAATGTCCACCACTGCTGAACCGTCGACGGCATCGCCCTCGTCGAAACCGGGATGGCACCTACCGTCATGTCAGCGCCCCGACATCCACCGCCGCGTCGGCCTCCGGGCGTCCGGTGAGCTGCAGGAAGACCTCGTCCAGCGAGGGTCGTCGCAGCGCGATGTCCTGCAACTCGATATCAGCGGTGCTGATCAGGTTCAGCGCCGCCATCAAGGTGGTGGCGCCGTCCGGGGCAGGCATCGAGACGCGGTCCGAGGTGTCGGTCAGTGCGGCGCGGTTCTCCGCGGGCAGCAGCGACCCCAAGGCGGCTGCCAACGCCGGGACATCGTTGACATCGCGCGGGACGATTTCGCAGTAGGTTCCGCCGATGCGCTCTTTGAGGGAGTCCGCGGTGCCCTCGGCGATGATCGTGCCTTTGTCGATCACGATGATGCGGTCGCTCAGCGAATCTGCTTCCTCCAGGTACTGCGTGGTCAGCAGGGTGGCGATCCCGTCAGCTTTGAAATCGGACACCAGTTCCCAAATGGCCAGTCGACTGCGCGGATCCAGGCCGGTGGTGGGCTCATCGAGGAAGACCACCTCGGGGCGGACGACCAGTCCGCAGGCGATGTCGATGCGACGGCGCATGCCGCCCGAGTAGTGCTTGACGCTGCGGTCTGCGGCTTGGGCCAGATCGAAGCGATCCAGCAGTTCAGCGGCCCGAGACTTGGCCTGTGCCTTCTTCAATCCCTGCAGGCGGCCGAACATCACCAGGTTCTGCCGGCCGGTGAGCATGTCATCGAGGGCAACCTGCTGACCGGTCAGCATGATCGACCGGCGGACGCCGCCCGGATCGGTGCGCACGTTGTGGCCGGCGACGATCGCGGTTCCCGAGTCGGGGGTGGCCAGGGTCGACAAGATGTCGACCGTTGTGGTCTTGCCGGCCCCGTTGGGCCCGAGCAGGCCGAGGACCTCGCCGCGACCGACCTCGAAGCTGATGCCGCGCAGGGCTACTACGGAACCGAAGGACTTCCTGAGGTCCTCGACAACGACAGCTTTATCAGTGCTGGACATGGGATCTGTGCGCCTTCTTTTATGCCGTGTCGAGTGACGAGAGGTCTACAAGTGCCAATTCGTCTTCGGCGGAGTCGATTTCGGTCTCAGTGATCGCTTCACTGGTCAGTTCGAGCAATGCCGCGGAGAAGTGCCGCGACAGCGACTCCACGTCGGTTCGGCCGAGGCGACGCGTGTCGTACCACCAGTCGACATGCATCGTTCCCGCATAGCGGTACACCCGAAGTTCAATGGCGTGGCCCAGACCCGGCACCGCCTCCCGGACCGGCAGGGCCAGGTCGGTGTCGAAACGGACCGGTTCGTCCGGCGACTGCGCGGCCGGCAACTCCGGGATGGTGCCCAGGTGTGAGAAGAAGATGTCTGCCGGTCGGACCGCTCCCAGCAGTCGTGCGGTGGGCGCATAGACGTAGCGCAGCAGGCCGTAACCGATTCCGTAGTGCGGCACCGCTTTCAGCGTGGCGGCGATATCGTCGAGCAGTTCGCGAGCGCTGGCCTGCCGGGGCGTCGCGCACGGGATGACGACCGGGTAGATGGTGGTGAACCAGCCCACCGTCCGGCCGACGTCGACGTCAGGCCGCAGCACCGACCGGCCCTGGCCGCCGAGCTCGACGGCAATCCTGCCGTCGCCGACAGTCGCCCCGACCGCCCGGCCGAGCGCGGCCAGCAGGATGTCGTCCAGTGGCACGCCCAGGCGCCGACGGGCGTCGTCGACCACGCCGGTCTGCTCGGCGGTGAGTACCGACGGCAGCCGTGCCAGATCATGGGCGTCGGGTCGTTCCGGCGCCGGTCCGGCAACCCCCAAGGTGGCCTGACGGACCACCCCGAGCCAGTGATCCCTGCTTTCCAGCACCGCTGGATGCAGGGCCAGCCCGGCGCACCGGTGCAGCCATTCCCGCCAGGATGTCGTCACCGGTTCGAGCAGAATCGGATCACCGGCCAGTCGTTGGCCGAAGGCGGTGAAGACGTCGGTGAGCAGAATGTCGCGGGAGGCGTGGTCGCCGGCGATGCCATGCAGGCTCAGCACCAGATAACACCGCTCGCCCGAACTGACGTAGGTGGCGTTCAGCGGTGAACCGAGCAGGTGATGTTCGCGCATCTGCTCGGTCAGCACTGCCATCACCGCCTCGCGTTCCTGCTCGCTGCCCGGCTCGATACCGTCGGGCAGGGAGTGGGTGGCCAGTGCAGCGAACTCTTCGGGCTCCCCTAATCGCTGATCCCAGGTTCCGGCGTGCTCGACCAGCCGAAGCCGCAGTGCGTCATGGTGATTGGTCACCGCGGTCAGCACCGCGCGGATGTCGTCGAGTTGCACGTCGGGTCGGAGCTGCAGCACCAGAGGCACCCGCCAGCTTCCGACGTCGCGCAATCCGTGCTCCAGGAAGTAGGAGACATTCGGCGGCACCGGCGGATGGGCGGCTTCGTCGCGGGTACGGCGCGCCAGACTGCCCTCGGCGTAGCGGGCGGTCACGGCGCGCGCCAGCGAGGCGACAGTCTGGTTCTCGTAGAGGTCCTGGGGGGTGAGATCCAGGCCCTCCTTGGCGGCCGTCATCGCCACGCTGATGGCGACCAGCGAGTCGCCGCCCACTTCGAAGAAGTTGGTGTTGCGGTCGATGCCGGCGATCCCGAGGCACTGTGACCAGATGCGCTGCAGACTGGCTTCCATCTGCGAGGTGCTGCTGGTCGCCGGGGCCGCGGCACCGTTCGCCGACGGGGGTCCCGCGTTCGACCCGGAGACTCCGGATGCAGCCCGGTTGGCCGGGTTGTAGTCGATCCAATGCCGTTGCCGCTTAAAGGGATATCCGGGCAGCGACACCAGGGCCGGCTCGGCCCCGACCCGCGGCGTCCAGTCGACGTCCACACCGGCCGCCCAGAGTTGGCCGAGCGCGAGCAGGAACGTGTCGTGGTCGCTCCGGTTCTGGGCCTGATGGCGCATCAGCCGGACAGCCCGGTGGCCGGCCGACCACTTCGGGTGCCGCATCGCCGAGGCGGTCAGGGTTCCGCCGGGCCCGACTTCGATGAACACCCGACCCGGGGCGTCGAGCAGCACGTCGAGTTCGTCGGAGAACCGCACGGTCTCCCGGATCTGGCGCGCCCAGGTGGACGGGTCGGTCGCCTGGGCGGGGGTCATCTCGGCCCCGGTGACGTTGGACAGCAACGGGATTTTCGGTTCCCGCAAGTCCAGCCGGGACAGGAACGCGGTGAACTCGGGGATCACCGGGTTCATCAGCCTGGAGTGGAAGGCATGCGCGGTCCGCACCCGCCGGGCCACGATTCCACTCTCGGCCAGCCGGGCCTGGAAGTCGCGGATGGCCTGCTCGGAACCGGCGACGACGCAACTACCGGGGTCGTTGATCGCGGCCAGGTCGACATCGGGGGTCAGGTGCTCGGCGATGGCCCCGGGTCCGAGTGCAACGGCGACCATCACCCCGCGCGCGGAGGCGTGCATCAACCGCGCCCGCATAGACACGGCCCTGACGGCGGTAGGCAGATCGAAGACGCCGGCCAAGGTTCCGGCGACCCATTCGCCGATGCTGTGTCCAGCCAGCGCCGCCGGGCGGACGCCGTAGGACTCGGCCAGTTTCGCCAGCGCGTATTCCACCGTGAACAGGGCGGGCTGGGCGCGGTCGGTGCGCTCGAGGTTGCGCCCGGTGCCGTCGAAGACTTCGGCACGCAGATCAAAGCCCATCTCGGTGCTGAAGGCGGCCGCGCAGGCGTCGAAGTGCTCGCGGAAGACCTCCTCGCACTCGTGCAGTCCGCGCGCCATCCCGATGTGCTGGGCACCCTGGCCCGGGAACATGAAGACGACGCGGTCGTCCCCACTGCCGGAGGGAAGTGCGGGCGCCTCGCCGATGAACACGTTGTCGTGCTCGGCCGAACTCAACACCGAGACGGCATGCTCCTGATCGTTGACCACCGCCGCCAGCCGGATCGGCTCCGGACGCCGCCGGGTGAGGGTGTAGGCGGCGTCGGGCATGCTGACCTCGTCGGCGTCGGACAGTTCGGACGCCAGGGCGTTGCGCGCTCCGTCCAGAGCCTCGGCGGTGCGTGCCGACAGCAGCATTACCTGCGGGCCCGGGGTCGCCTCGGAGGTGACGAAGGTGGGGGCCTCCTCCAGCACGATGTGGGCGTTGGTGCCGCCGACGCCGAACGAACTCACCCCGGCGCGCAGCACGCCGTTCCACTCCCAGGGGCCGTCCTCGCCGCGGATCACGAACGGACCGCGGTCGAGGTGCAGTTCGGGGTTGGGGCTGGTGAAGTGCAGGGTCCCCGGGATCGCCCGATGCTTGAGGCACAGGATCGTCTTGATCAGGCCGGCAATCCCGGCCGCGGTCTCGAGGTGGCCGATGTTGGATTTGACCGATCCGAGGTAGCACGGTCCCGGCCGGTTCTCATCAGAGATGGCGAAGGCCTGCCGCAGGCCCTCGATCTCGATGGGATCGCCGAGCGGCGTGCCGGTTCCGTGGGTCTCGACGTAGCTCACCGTCGCGGCGTCGACCTCGGCCACGGCGTGCGCCTCGGCGATGACCTCGGCCTGGCCTGCGGCGTTGGGAGCCGCGTAGTTCATCTTGGTCGCGCCGTCGTTGTTCAGCGCCGAACCCCGGATGACGGCGTGGATGCGGTCGCCGTCGTCGAGGGCGTCCTGCAACGGCTTGAGTACCACGACCCCGACGCCGCTGCCGAAAATCGTTCCGTCCGAACGGATGTCGAAGGGACGGCAGCGACCGGTCGGCGACACCATCGACCCGGCCTCGTACCAATAGCCGACATGATGCGGGACCCGGATGGATGCGGCCCCGGCCAGTGCCATCTCGCATTCGCCGTTCAGGATGCTCTGGCAGGCGAGGTGTACGGCCACCAGCGATGACGAGCACGCCGTCTGGACCGACAGCGCCGGACCACGCAGATTGAGCTGATGTGCCACCCGGGTGGCCAGATGGTCCTTGTCGTTGCTCAGCGACATGTTGACCATCTCGAAGCTGGCACCTTGGCCGATCACCATGCTCGGGTCGTAGTGCGACATGACGTTGTACAGCAGATATCCGCTGGTGGAGCTGGTCCCGAACACCCCGACCGTCTTATCGCTGTCGGCCGGGTCGTAGCCGGCGTCCTCGAGTGCGTGCCAGGCGGCCTGCAGGAACAGCCGGTGCTGAGGGTCGAGCATGCGCGCGGCCTGCGGGGTCAACCCGAAGAAGTCGGCGTCGAACTCCTCGATACCGGGCAGTAGCGCGGCCCGCCGCACGTAGGAGCGGTTGGTCAGGGCCTGCTCCCCCACCCCGGCGTCGATCAGGTCGTCCTCGGACAACTCGACGATGGATTCCACGCCGTCGCGCAGATTGCGCCAGAACTCCGACAACGACGCCGCGCCGGGGAACCGGCCGGCCATGCCGACCACCGCGATCGCGTTGGGCGGCGGCGGAGTTGACGAGTAACCAGTGTTGGGACTCACGGTCGTTGTCTAACCTTTCGGCGCGCTGCGGCCTGTTGGCGGGCGGCGGCGCGCTGTTGTGCACGATCACGAACGGCGTTGGGGCGTTCAGCGTTGGTGGCCTCGGCGAGGCCGAGTTGGCGGATCAGATCCACGGCGAGATCGGCCAGGGTGGCGCCTTGCAGGATAAGGGCCACCGGCGGCTCCACGCCGAAGTCGGCCCGGACGGTGTTTCGCATCCGGATTGCCATCAGCGAGTCCATGCCCAGCTCGGTCAGCGGCTGGTCGATCTCGATGGCGCCGTCGGCCGAGAAACCCATGACCGCCGAGATTCGCCTGCGTAGCCGTGCTGTGATGACCCGTTCGGCCTCACTCGCGTCAAGCTGGCGCAGCGCGTCGGGCCCGGCCCAGTCGTCATCGACATCCTCGACGTCCACTTCACCGGCCAGGTTGGCGAAGTAACCCAGCTCACGAATCTCGGGGAAGGCGTCCACCGCGCGATCCAGGCGCAACCGCGCCACACCGACCTTGGCGAGGTTGCCGGCCAGTACGGCCTCCAGCGCCTCGAGTCCCTCGGCGGGGGCCATGGGGTCGAGCACACTGAAGGTCAGCGCCTTGGCCAGACCCACGTCGGCCCACTGGCCCCAGTTGATGGCGGTGGCCGGCAAGCCTGCCGCCCGGCGCCACTGGACCAGCGCGTCCAGCCAGGCGTTGGCCGAGGCGTAGGCCAGCTGTCCGGGCGAGCCGAGCATCGACGCCATCGATGAGAAGCCTACCCACCAGTCGAGCCGACGGTCGGTGGTCGCCTGGTGCAACCGCAGAGCCCCGGCGGCTTTGGGTGCCCAGATCGCTGCGAGGCTCTCTTCGGTGAGGCCGGCCACCAACTGGTCGTCGAGCACGGCAGCCGAGTGGATCACCCCGCGCAGCGCAACCCCGGTCTGCTCGGCGGCCACGACCAACCCCTCGGCCACCCCGGGCTCGGCGATGTCGCCCAATTCGACGACGATGTCGGCGCGGTCGCCAAGCCCGGTCAGCGCCGCCTGGGTGGCTTCCGACGGCGCGCTGCGCCCATTGAGAACCACCCGCCCGGCACCGGCCTCCACCAGCCAGGTCGCCACCTTTAGACCGATACCGCCCAGTCCACCCGTGACGATGTACGAGCCGTCCGCGCGAACGACGGTGTCCGGGCCCCGCTCGGGCTCAGCCGCGCGGTTGAGCCTTTCGACGAACCGCCGACCGCCCCGCCAGGCCACCACGTCATCGGCGCTCGGTGACGCGAGTTCGCGGACCAGAGCGGTCGCGGCCGTGTCCTGCGGGTCGAGGTCGAGCAGCGAGGTGCGCAACCCCGGGTGTTCGTAGGCGAGCACCCGAACCACGCCGCGCAGGCTGCCGACCGCCGGGTCACCCGATTCCGGACGCCCGGCGTCGACCACAAGCCCGCCGCGGCTCACAAGCCACAGCCGTGGAGACTTGCCATGCCATCCGCCGGTGATCGTCCGTGCCGCCGCGGCCAGCGACCAGATCAGCTCACGCGCGTGGGCCAGCCCCGCTTCGAGGTCCTCGCTGTCGGGCCGATCGGCGGCGAGGAAGACCACGCCGGCCGGCGGCATGGCGGGCTCCCCCGCGAAATCGGCGAACGCGTTCTGCACCTCGGATTCGTTATTGAGATCGGCGGTGATGACGCGCCGTTTCGGCGAGAGGAAACCGACCGCGAACTCGGCTGCCGCCGAGTCCGGACCGTCGGTGAGCACCAGCCAACTGCCCTCCGGCTCGCCTCCCGATGGAACCGACGTCTCCTCCCAGGACGCACGGAAAAGCTTGCGCGACAACGGCAGCGGCACTGTCCGGCGCTGGACACGGCGCAGATAAACCCCGGTCACCTGCGCGATCGGCGTGCCCGAGTCGTCCATGAGCATGACCTGTCCAACCGCGTCGCCACCGCCCTCGGCGATGCTGACGAGTTCAGCGCGGCACCGGGCCCGGCGCCCGACGTCGCCGAACACCCGAATCGACTCCATCGCCACCGGCAGGTAGGTGACTTCGCTTGATTCGGAGAGGATTTCGTCCGGCATCGCCGCAGCCAGAGTCTGCAGCGCCGCATCGAGCATCACCGGATGCAGCACCGCATCACGGTAGGGCGTCGCTTCGTCGGGCAGCACAATCTCGGTTTCGGTCGGCCCGCCCGGGTTGCGGACGATACGGGTCAAAGCGGCGAACGCCTGGCCGTGATGGGCCCCGGTACGGCGCAGCGCGGTGTAGAAATCCTTGGGCGACAGAGTCGCGCCACCCCCTGCCGTGGCGGGCGGCGCAGTGGGCGCGTCCGCCTCACAGAGAGCGATTCTCGCGACGGCATGGCGCTTCCAGTGACCACTCGCCGATCGGGAGTGGATCTCCACCCGGGCTGAGCCGCCGTCTTCGGGAAACAGTTGGGTGGTCAACCGGGTCTGCTCGTCCAGCGGCAGCATCTGTTCGACCTCGAGTCGAGCCACCTCAAGCCCGCGTGCCGGCACCCCGAGGGCTTCACTGCCCGCGGCCAGTGCGATCTCGGCGAATCCTGCGCCGGGCATGACCGGCTGCCCGTGCACCTTGTGGTCCGCCAGCCAGGGGTTGAGGTCGGTTCCCACGTCGGACTGCCACACGTGAACCCCGCCCGCAGGCAGTTCGACGTGAATCCCCAGCAGCGGGTGGGATCCGGTGAATTCCCCGCCAGCCTTAGGAGTCTGAGTCCAGTACTTGGTGTGTAGCCACGGCGTCGGCGGCAGGTCCACCAGCAGGTCCCGGCGGTCGGCGACCGCGGTGTCCACCGGCGGGCGCACCAGCGCCAACTGGGTGTGAAAGGTCAGCGTCTCGGGCTGATCGCGGTTGACGGTTCCGGATACCCGCGCATTGCGCTGGCCCACCGACTCGTTGATGGCGTGGGTGAGCAGGGGGTGCGGGCTGATCTCGATGAAGGTGCTGTGGTCGGCGGCCGCCTCCTGGACGGCCCGACTGAACCGGACTGGGTTGCGAAGGTTGGCCACCCAGTAGTCGGCACCGAACATCGTTGTGCCGCCAGCGCATTCGGCGGTGTTGATCACCGGAATAGTCGGCCCGACCGGGGCCAGATACTCCAGTGCCGCACGCAACTCAGGCAGGATCGGGTCGACAGTGGCATGGTGTGAGGCCACGTCGACCTCGACACGGCGGGCCAGCAATCCCTGGGCGTCCACTTTCGCGACCAGTTCGTCGACCTGATCGGGCGGGCCGGCGATCACGGACTGGTGCGGAGAGGCGTACACCGCGACGGACACATCGGGGTAGCCGCTGATCAGCCGCTCGGCGGAGGTCGCGTCGAGTTCCAACAGTGCCATCGCGCCGTGCCCGGACAGCCGCGACATCAGCCGGGACCGGGTGGCGATCACGTCGAGCCCCTCGGCGGGGGTGAGCGCACCGGCCACCACCGCGGCGGTGACCTCGCCCATCGAGTGGCCGATGACCGCGTCGGGTTCCACACCGTAGGAGCGCCACAGCGCGGTCAGCGCCAGTTGCATTCCCACCAGCACGGGCTGGATGCGGGCGATCCCGGTCAGCGGTTCGCCCACCTCGAGCACATGCCGCAGGGAGAACCCCACCTTGTCGACGAACACCGGCTCCAACGCATCGATCGCCGCGGCGAAAGCCGGCTCATCGGCGAGCAGTTGCCGACCCATCCCGGCCCACTGCGCGCCCTGCCCGGAGTACACGAAAACCGTTCCGGGACCGGGGGTCGCCTCATGGGAGGCCACCACACCGGGACCGGGCTGGCCGGCCGCCAGCGCCCGTAGACCAGCGACGGCTTCGTCCGAATCGCGTGCTGAAACCGTGGCCACGATGTGGTACCGGCTGCGGTGGTTCAGCGTTGCGGCGACGTCGGCGATCGGGACGACCGATCCAGGTCCCTGCATCCAGTCGGCGAGGACTCCGGCGGCGGCGGCCACCCGCTTGGGGGTCTTGCCGGAGACAACCAGGGTCGTCACCGCCGGGCCGGCGGCCTGCGACTGCTCTGGCGACGGGCCTTGTTCGAGCACCACATGAGCGTTGGTGCCGCCCATTCCGAACGACGAGACGGCGGCCCGCCGCGGGCCATCGGTCGCAGGCCACGGCACCGACTTGGTGGGAATGAAGAACCTGGTACCGGAGGGATCGATAGCCGGGTTCCATTCGGTGAAATTCAGATTCGGTGGTATCCGTGAATGCCGCAGCACCAGAACCGATTTGATCAAACCGGTGATGCCCGCCGCCGCTTCGAGGTGACCGAAGTTGCTCTTCACCGCACCAAGGGCGCAGGGCACATCACCGCGGCCGTAGGCCGCGGCGAGGGCGTCGAACTCGATCGGATCACCCAGGGCGGTCCCGGTTCCGTGGGTTTCGACGAAGTTCACCGACGCCGCCGTCACGTCCGCCGCACGCAGCGCACGGGCGATGACTTCGCGTTGCGCCGGCGCGTTCGGCGCAGTGAGCCCGTTGGAACGGCCATCCTGATTGAGCGCGGAACCGCGTACCACCGCCAGAACCCGGTCGCCGTCTCGAACGGCGTCGGTGAGGCGCTTGAGCACGACGACTCCGGCACCCTCCCCGCGGACGAATCCATCCGCTTGGGCGTCGAAGGCGTTGCACTTGCCGCGTGGCGAGAGCATGCCCCACTTACCAAGCGCGAGTTGGGTTTCCGGGCGCAAGGAGAGGTTGACCCCACCCGCCAGCGCAAGATCGCTCTCCCGCATCCGCAGGCTCTGGCAGGCCAGATGGACCGACACCAGCGACGAGGAGCACGCGGTGTCCACCGCGACCGCGGGTCCGCGCAGCCCCAAGAGGTAGGCGATCCGGCCCACCGTGACGCTGTGCGCGTTGCCGGTGGCCGAGTAGGCGTCGATGGTGTTGATGTTCTGTGCAGCGAGGCTCTGGTACTCGTTGTAGTAGACACCCAGCATCACTGCCGCCCGGGTCTCGCTGAGCTTGTCCGGCGCCAGCCCGGCGTTCTCCAGGGCTTCCCAGGCCACTTCGAGGGCCACCCGTTGCTGGGGGTCCATCGCCACGGCTTCGCGCGGGGTGATACCGAAGAACTCCGCGTCGAAGCCGGCCACATCGGACAGGAATGCACCCCACCTGGTGGGCATGCGGCCCGGCGCCATCGGGTCGGGGTCATAGAACGCCTCAGCGTCCCAGCGGTCGGACGGGACGACCGTGACCGCGTCGGAGCCGCTATCCAGGAATTCCCAGTACTGCTCGGGCCCGGTGATACCGCCGGGCAGACGGCAACCGATCCCGATGATCGCCACCGGTTCGGCACCGGAGATGCGGGAGGCCTTGTCGAACTGCTCGGACAGCGCACCGCGTTGCTCGGCCGTCATGGCCGAGATCCTGTCGAAGGTGGTCTTCATCGGGCTTCGCCTTCCAGGCTTCCTTCGAAGCCGGTGCCTTCCACGGTGGGTGATTCCACGCTGTCGAATAGTGCGTCCAGCACACTGAACGAGTCCTCGGAGCTCTCCTCGGCCGGCGACGCCTCGGGTTCGGGCGCCGGGGTCATCAGGCCGGCCACGTGCTGGGCGAACGAGGTGAGCGTCGGATGATTCCACAGCATCGTGGCCGATAACTCCATCTGTACCAGCGCCTTGGCGTCGCGCAGCAGAGTCATGGCCATCATCGAGTCGAGTCCCAGTTCCGGGAAGGGCCGGTCGAAGTCAACCGCGGTCTCCGGCATCCCCAGTTCGCGGGCCAGGATCACCCGCAGCCTGGTACGGAGTTCGTCGACGATCTCCGCGGCGGCCATCTGCGACCAGTCCGGAACGTCGACGGGCGCGGCCGCCAGGCCGGCGTCGGCCGTCATCGGTACCGAGTCCACCACGGCGTAGCGCAGGCCGCGCAACTCGACGAGGGTAGCGCCGTCGGTCGCTCGCGCGGTGAGGTCGGCGACCAGTTCACCGGTGCCGCCGGCACGCCGGTGCACCTCAACCACCGCATCAGCGGCTGACCCGGCTCCCAGCGAGACGCCGGCGAGGGCAGATGGCAGCATCAGCGTTTCCGTGCCGTCGAGCAGTCGGGCCAGGTGCACGGCGGCGTCGACCAGCGCCACCGTCGAGGAGTCGGGGACGCTGACCTGGGCCCGCAGTCCGCCCGGCACCGCCTCGCCCCCGGTCACCGTCCACTCGAACGGCTGGCCCTCGACACCGGACTTGCGCTGCAGTTCGGTGATCGTCGCCGGGTCCCAGGAGACCTCCGGGGTCTGTCCGCCCTCGGCAGCCGGTTCATCGGGAAGTCCGGTGATGATCCGGGCGCTGCAGTGCCGGGTCCAACGGTCGGCCGGAGTGTCGGGTCCGGTGCTCGAGGACAGGGTGATCGTGTCGGCGCCGGCGACGACGTGGATGACCCGGGGCGTCTCGGCGACGATCGGGTACTCGAACCGGACATCGCCCAGCGCCGCAGCGCCCACCCCGGCCGCTGCGGCCGCAAGGGTGGCCACCAGCACGGAGAACGGAACCACCTCGACGCCACGGACGCGGTGTCCGCCCGGGTACGGCAGGGCGGCGGGCAGCAGCGCGGCACGCCATGTGCGTCCGGCCCCCGGGTGTTCGGCCCCCGCGCTTTCGGCCGCGCTTTCGGCCCCCGTATCGACCGGTTCGCCCAGCAGGGTGCCGAAGGCCGGTGGGGGCACCTGCCCGATGTCCGCGGCGTCGCCGTCGGCAAGCAGATAGCTGATGACCGGCATCGGGGCCCGCATCCCGTAGGCGTCGGCCAGACGTTGCCAGTCCGCGCCGACGACGACGGACTGAACGCCCGCGTCGGGGCTCAGGACCGACGGGATCATCCGGATGGCGACGTCATTGGGCATCGGATGCAGGCCGGCCGATTTCGTCGATGGCCGTTCGTCGGCCCAGGTCTTCCACAGGCCCCACTCGACGACCGTGGCAGCCAGGCCGAGGGTGCGCCGGGCGTAGGCCAGCGCGCCGAGGTAGGTGTTGGCCGCTGTGTAGTGGGCCAGCCAGCGGGACCCGAGGATGCCGGTGATCGAGGAGAACAACACGAAGCGGCGCACGGGAGTGCGCAGCGTGAGCCGGTGCAGCACCGCCGCAGCGTCCAGCTTGGACCGGAACATGGAGTTGACGTCGGCGTCGCTCATCTCGGTGAGCAACGCCTCGCTGCCCGACAGGGCGGCCAGGTAGATGCCCTCCAGTGGCGGAAGGTCGGCGCCGAAACGGTCGAACAGCGCCGCCATCGCGGTCTCGTCGGCCGCGTCGGCGGCAACCTCGACCAGAGTGGTGCCGATCGTCCTCAACTCCGCAGCCAGATCGGCCAATTGCCCTGCGCCGCTGCGGGATACGGCGACGACGGTGGAGGCCCCCATCTCGGCGAGCTGGCGGATCAGATACGGCCCGACGTTGCCGGTTGCACCGATCACCAGGTGGCTGGAGTCGCCCTCGAACCGGGTCAGGGCCACCGCAGGCACGGCGCTGCGCCGCAGGCGCGGCACATGACGCAGACCGAGACGGTAAACGGACTGGTCGTCGTCGCCGGATGCGGTCTCGGCGGCCAGGATCCGTGCGACAAGTTCGGCCGGCGTGGTCTCGTCGACGTCAACGAGGCCGGCCCAGATCTCGGGGTTCTCCAGCCTGATGGTGCGGCCCATACCCCACAGCAGCGCGTGCGCCGGGTCGGCGCGGTCGCCCTCGTCGAGGGGCTGGCCGTTGCGGGTCAGGATGAAAAGCTTTGGTGCCTCTGCCATCTCGGCCAGTACGCAAACCAGCTTGCGCGCGACGTTGAAGAGCCGATAGCCCGCCGCGGCCTCAATACGGGTGACCGGCGACGGCGCGTAGACCACGAAGTCGACACCGGTCAGCGCCGTCCGCAGCGCATCGTGTTCGACGCCGTCCTGGCCGCTGAGCCTCAGCGCGCGCGAGCCCGTTCCCAATAACGCGGCCAGTTCTTCGGCCGACTCGTCCTCGCCCAGCACCAGCCAGTTGCCACCGGCCCCGCCAGCCGCGAGGTCGCGGACCGGCCAGGTCAGTTCGTGGAACCAGTCCGCCGACCCGCCACTGGACGGGGCGGCGGTGGCGGTCGCCGGCTCCGGTGCCGTCGCGGTGACGTCCAGCCAGTGCCGGGTGTGGTGCCACGGCGTGGCCGGAAGCGCCAGCCGCGGTTCGGCAGGGTGCGGCGTCTCCGGCGGGCGCACCGTGTGGGTGGCGTTCAGGTTGGCACGGAAGGTGACGGTGTCGTTCGTGTCGCGCTGCAGCGTCCCGAGAGTGTGGTGATGGACGCCCTCGAGGCTTTGGTCGATGGCGTAGCTGAGCAGTGGGTGTGGGCTGACCTCGACGAAGATGGCGTGCTGGGCGCCGGCCGCCGCGACGGCCTGGGTGAAGCGCACCGGATTGCGCAGGTTGTCCACCCAGTGCCCGGCATCGAAACGCTCCTGCCCGCCGGACCGATTCCCGGTGGTGACGAACACCGGGATGCTCGGCGGCTGCGGCTTCAGATCAGCCAGTTCAGTGCGCAGGTCGGGCAGGACGGGGTCGATGATCGAGTGGTGGGAGGCGACGTCGACGTCGACGCGGCGGGCCAGCCTGTCCTGGGCGGACACCACCGCGATGACGGCGTCGACCTGCTCGGGCGGCCCGGCGATGACCACCTGGTGCGGCGAGGCCTCGACCGCCACGGTGACCCCGGAATGGTCGGCGAGCAGCTCCTCGGCGGCCGCGCCGGATAGTTCGAGTAGCGCCATCGCGCCCTGCCCGGACAACCGTTTCATCAGACGCGACCGGGTGGCAATGACCTTCAGGCCGTCGGCCGGGCTGAGCGCACCGGCCACCACCGCGGCGGTCACCTCGCCCATCGAGTGGCCGATCACGGCGTCCGGGATCACACCGTGGGCCCGCCACAGCGCGGTGAGCGCCAACTGCACGCCGACCAGCACCGGCTGGATCCGGTCGATTCCGACAACCGGCTCTCCGGATTCGAGGATCTGGCGCAGGGAGAACCCGGTCTGCTCGACGAACGCCGGCTCCAGTTCGTCCACGGCGGCGGCGAAGGCGGGTTCCTCGGCCAGCAGCCGGCGGCCCATGCCGGCCCATTGCGAACCCTGGCCGGAATAGACGAACACCGTGCCGGACCCGCACGGCCCGGAATGCGGTGCGCTGACACCGGGTGCCGGGTAGCCGCCTGCCAGAGCGCGCAGCCCCTCCACCGCCTGCTTGAGGTCGGTGGCGGTGACGGTGGCGAACTGCGGGTGCCGGGCCCGGTGGTGGTTGAGGGTGTGCGCGACGTCGGCCAACCGGATG
>CAXNJA010000024.1:0-25717 GCA_964202555.1 Mycobacterium sp. | reverse complement strand
TTCCGACCTCGACGGCGTCCATGTTGGCGCCCAGGAACACGAAGTCCCAGCCGTACACCGACTCCTGCTGCGAGATCAGGGATCGGACCGCCTCCCCGGTCCACTCCCGGCTGGCGTTCTCGTGCCCGTCGGTCATCACCAGCACGGTGATCGCTGCCGGCCGATCCTCGTCGGGCAGTGCCGCGAGGCCGGCACCCACCTCGGTGATGAACCGCCCGATCGCGTCGAGCAGTGCGGTCATCCCGCGTGGCTGCAGACTCAATGCCGGCGCCTCGGCGACGGGCCGGTCGGTGTAGACGACCTCGTAGCGGTCGTCGAACTGGGCCAGTGTCACCAGAGTGGTGCCGGGCTGTCCGGCCTCCTTGGCGATGAACGAGTCGAACCCGCCGCGCATGTCGTCGGCGATGCCCCGCATCGACCCGGACCGGTCCAGCAGCGCCGCGATCAAAGTCTTGGTGTTGTCGGTCAATTCAATTCCCCCCGTAGGTTGTCGTTGACTCGACGTTATCCGGGGGGTCTGACAACAAAACGTCAGCCGGCCCGGGGCAGGGAGTTGCCGGCCCGGGAACCGCCGCGACCGAAGAACAATCCGGCGGTGATCAGCACCACGGCCGCGGCGTAGGCCCACCAGATCGGTAGCTCCAGCGCCTCGGACTCCAGAATGAACCGGCCCACCCCGATCATTCCGTCGGACACCGCGAACAGCAGGGCACCGATCGCGGTCCACACGGTGGGCAGCCGGGCCAGCAGTGCCAGCGACACCATCACCGCCAGCACCGACATGTAGACGACCACCGGGACGGTCATGCCCTCGGCAACCAACGTCGGCCAGAACCGCATCAGCATGCCGATGAACCCGACCCCGAGTACACCGATCAACAGCAACCGACCCCGTGCGGTGTTACCGCGCAACGGCCACAGCGCACCGATGAAACACAGGTGGGCCACCAGGAATGAGCCCAGGCCGCACACGAACGCCGGCTTCCACCACGGGATGGCCAAGAAGAAATCGCCCGCCGCCGATAGCAGCAGGGCGGCGACCAGCCAGCGCCGCTCCCGCCCGATCGGGGCAAACAGCGCCGCGACGGCCAGCAACACCGCCATCGACGCCTTGGCCACGGGTTGGGCGGTGAACTGTCCGGTGAGGTTGGCCCCGGCCGGTAGCCGCAGCGCGCTGACCGTCAGGAACACCCCGTAGCCCACGGCGGCCAGCACACCTGCGGACCACCATGCCCGGACCGCCCGGTGGTTCTCTGCGTACCGTGGACCCGTGGCCGAATCCGCCGGTAAACGACCGCTTGACGCCATCCTGCAGAAGGTACTGGAGGCCGTTCCGTTCCGGCTGATCGCCGAGGGTGGTGTCGAGGAATCCCGGCGCCGGTTGCGGGAGTTGCCGCGCCGGCAGCTGCACGAGGATCTTCGGGTCGCCGACATCCACCTCGACGGGCCGGCCGGTCCGATCCCGGTACGGGTGTACTGGCCCGACTCCGATGCCAGACCCGGCCCGCACCCGGTCACCATGTTCTTCCACGGCGGCGGATTCGCCCTCGGCGACCTCGACACTCATGACGTCACCTGTCGTCAGCACGCGGCGAGCGCCCAGACGGTGGTGGTATCGGTTGACTACCGGCTGGCCCCGGAGCACCCCTATCCGGCCGCGGTCGAGGACGTGTGGTCGGCCACCTGCTGGGTCGCCGAGCATGCCGAGCAGTTCGGGGCGGAGGGTTCCCGCCTGGCGGTCGCCGGTGACTCCGCCGGTGGCACCTTGGCGGCGGTCGTTGCCCAACGGTCCCGCGACCGGGTGCGGGCCGGAGAGGGCCCGGTCGTGGTGTTCCAGCTGCTCTGGTACCCCTCCACGATGTGGGACACCTCACTGCCGTCGTTCACCGAGAACGCCGATGCGCCGGTACTCGACCACGCCGCCATCTCCGCCTTCACCGTCTGGTACGCAGGCCACCTGGATCCCTCCGAGCCGCCGGCTGAACTGGCCCCGGGCCGCGCCGCCGACCTGACCGGGCTGGCCCCGGCCTACGTGGCGGTAGCCGGCCACGATCCGCTGCGTGACGACGGTATCCGCTACGGCGAACTGCTGGCCGCGGCGGGTGTGCCGGTGCAGGTGCACAACGCCGAAACATTGGTACACGGTTATCTGGGGTACGCCGGGGTGGTGCCGGCCGCCACCGAAGCCACCGAACGGGGATTGGCGGCGCTGCGAAAGGCGCTGCACGACCCCGCTGACCGGTAACGCTTGTCGGCCCGGAAACGACAAGCCACAATGACAGCAAACGTCCCGTAACGTAAGGAACAAAGGCTTATGACAACCGGTCAGACTCGGCGCGTCACCCGCGCCTGCATCGGCAGCATCGTCGGCGGCATCGCCCTGGCCGGCCTGGCGGCGCCGTTGGCGTCAGCGGCGCCGGACTGCAGCCCCGCCGGCGTGGACAGCGCTGTGGCCTCGGTCACTCAGCAGGCGCGCGCGTACCTGAACGCCAATCCAGCGGCCAACAAGGTCCTGATGACCGCTGCCTTGCAGCCCCAGGCCGAGGCCACTGAAACCATTCAGGGCTACGCCAGCTCCAACCCGCAGGAGTACGCCAACTTCAAGTCCATCCTGTTGCCGCTGAGCAGCCTGCAAAATCAGTGCGGCGTGCAGGTGATCCCAGTCGAGTACCAGTGGGCGTTCAACCAGTTCATCGGCTGATCTCAGCGAGAAAAGCGGCTCACGTCCAGCAAGGACGTGAGCCGCTTTTTCTCGTGCAAGGGCACTTCTAGACGGAAGCCTTGAGCTCCTCGACCTTGTTCAGGCGTTCCCACGGCAGGTCGAGTTCGGGCCGACCGAAGTGCCCGTAGGCCGCGGTCGGGGTGTAGATCGGGCGCAGCAGGTCCAGATCGCGGACGATCGCACCGGGTCGCAGGTCGAACACCGCGCTGACGGCCTTCTCGATGCGGTGCGGGTCCACCGTCTGGGTACCGAAGGTTTCGACGAACAGGCCCACCGGGGCGGCCTTGCCGATGGCGTAGGCCACCTGGACCTCCACCCGCTCGGCCAGACCGGCCGCGACGACGTTCTTGGCCACCCAGCGCATCGCATAGGCCGCTGAGCGGTCCACCTTGGACGGGTCCTTGCCGGAGAAGGCACCGCCTCCGTGGCGGGCCCAGCCGCCGTAGGTGTCGACGATGATCTTGCGGCCGGTCAGGCCGGCGTCACCCATCGGGCCGCCGACGACGAACTTTCCGGTGGGGTTGACCAGCAGACGGAAGTCGGAGGTGTCCAGGCTCTCGTGGGCGAGATCCTTGAGGACCGCCTCGACGACGTTCGCCCGGATGTCGTTGTGCAGCTGTTCTTTCCAGTCGATGTCGTCGGCGTGCTGGGTGGACAGCACCACGGTGTCCAACCGGATCGGGGTGGTGCCCTCGTACTGAATGGTGACCTGCGTCTTGCCGTCCGGTCGCAGGTAGCCCAGCGTGCCGTTCTTGCGGACCTCGGTCAGCCGGCGAGACAGCCGGTGCGCCAGCGCGATCGGCAGCGGCATGAGTTCCGGAGTGTCGCGGATCGCGTAACCGAACATCAGGCCCTGGTCACCGGCGCCCTGGGCGTCAAGAGCGTCCTTCTCCCCCTCGACGCGCGCCTCATAGGCTTCGTCGACACCCATGGCGATATCCGGCGACTGCCGGCCGATGCCGATGTTCACCCCGCATGATGCCCCGTCAAAACCCTTCTCCGAGGAGTCGTAGCCGATCTCCAGGATGCGCTGCCGGACGGTGTCGGTGATGTCGGCGAAGGCCTCCTTGGCTGACGTGGTCACCTCACCCACGACGTGCACCTGGCCGGTAGTGACCAGTGTCTCGACCGCAACCCGCGATTTCGGGTCGTCCTTGAGCAGCGAGTCGAGCACCGAGTCGCTGATCGCATCGCAGATCTTGTCCGGATGCCCCTCGGTCACCGACTCGCTGGTAAACAGCCGACCGTTGTCACTCACAGTGCAATCCCCTAATCAGTCACGTGGTTAATGTGGCGTCGGAGTCGATGCCGAAGGTCACTCGCGGCACCGCAGGAACGCCGCGATCGCATCCACAATACGGCTTGCCATCAGAGTCTTCGAACCGTGCTCCAAGGCGGCTTCGGTGCCGTCGGCACCCAGCAGCCAGCCATCGTTGCTGTCCACCTCGAATGCCCGGCCGTCACCCACCGCGTTCACCACCAGCAGGTCGCACGCTTTGCGGCGCAGCTTGGCCCGGGCGTGGAACAACACGTCGCCTTCGGAGTCGCCGGTCTCGGCGGCGAACCCGACGATCGCGCGCATGCCGGGCAGGCCTCCCCCGGCGCGTTGCTGGACGGCCGAAGCCAGGATGTCCTCGTTGCGGACCAGTTCGACAGTGGGCCCGCCGTTGCCGGCATCGGCGGATTTCTTGATCTTGGTACTGGCCATGTGGACGGGCCGGAAATCGGCCACCGCGGCGGCCATCACCAGAACCTGGGCCTCCGGTGCGTGCTTGGTGACGGCTTCGTGCATCTGCGCGGCCGAGGTGACGTTCAGGACGTGCACACCGGCCGGGTCGGCAAGTCCGGCGGTGTTCCCGGCGATCAGGGTGACCTCGGCGCCGCGCTGGGCGGCGACACGGGCCACCGCGTATCCCTGCTTGCCGGAACTGCGGTTACCGATGAACCGCACCGGATCCAGCGCCTCGCGAGTCCCGCCGGCGGTGATCAGGAACTTCACGCCGTGCAGGTCGTAGGGCAGCGCGTCCCCGCGGGCCAGCAGCAATTCGGCGAAGGTGGTGATCTCCTCGGGTTCGGGTAGCCGCCCCGACCCGGTGTCGGTGCCGGTAAGGCGCCCGGACGCCGGCTCCAACACCACCGCACCACGGCGCCGCAAGGTTGTCACGTTGTCCACCGTTGCCGGATGCAGCCACATCTCGGTGTGCATGGCCGGGGCGAACAACACCGGGCATCGCGCTGTTAGCAGGGTGGCGGTCAGCAGGTCGTCGGCACGCCCACTGGCGGCGCGGGCCAGCAGATCGGCGGTGGCCGGGGCGATGACCACCAAATCGGCCTCCTGCCCGAGACGCACGTGCGGGACATCGGGGACGTCTTCGAACACCCCGGTGCGCACCGGATTACCGGACAGCGCCTCGAAGGTGGCCGACCCGACGAAGCGCAGTGCGGCCTCGGTGGGGACGACCCGGATGTCGTGGCCGGACTCGCTGAGTTGGCGCACCACCGAACAGGCCTTGTAGGCGGCGATGCCCCCGGCGACGCCGACGACGATCCGCTTGCGGCTCATGGGCGACCCGCGCTCGCGCGGCTACTCGCCTTCGGTGTGCTCGAGCAGGTCGCCGTGGATCTCGCGCAGCGCGATCGACAGCGGCTTCTCCTGCAGGCCCGGCTCGACCAGTGGGCCAACGTACTCGAGGATGCCCTCGCCGAGTTGGTTGTAGTAGTCGTTGATCTGACGGGCGCGCTTGGCGGCGTAGATCACCAGGGCGTACTTGCTGGAAACCCGGTCCAGCAGTTCGTCGATGGGCGGATTGGTGATGCCCAACGGGGGGTCATAAGCGCTGGCCGCACCGGGGGCCGGATCGTAGTGATCGGCAGTGGTTGTCACGTAAACGTTCTCCTGGATTCGGTGAGCCGTGCGGGTGGCCGTCGCAACCGACCTTTCACGCCGGTTCCGGCGCGTTTCCCACCAGCAACGATACCAATTCAGCGCAGGCTGATTCCAATCGGCTGTTGACGACCACGACATCGAACTCACCTTGAGCGGCGAGTTCGGCCTCGGCGGTGGTCAGTCGACGTGCCATTACTTCGGGTGTTTCGGTCCCCCGGCCGGCCAGCCGATCGCGCAGCGCGTCCCAACTGGGCGGGGCCAGAAAGACGCTGATTGCCTCCGGCATGGCGTCCTTGATCGCCCGTGCACCGGCAAGGTCGACCTCGATGAGCACAGGATGCCCGGCCTCGGACGCCGCCAGAACCGGGGCAGCCGGCGTACCGGAACGCTGCAGCCCGCCGTGGATGTCGGCCCACTCCAGCAACGCGCCACTGTCGATGAGCTGCTGAAACCCGTCGGGGGTGACGAAATGGTAGTCCCGGCCGTCGACCTCGCCGGGGCGTGGAGCACGGGTCGTCGCGGACACGCTGAAGTGCAGCCCGGGGACCTGTTCCCGCAGGCGGTGGACGACGGTGGACTTGCCGACGGCTGAAGGGCCGGACAGCACGAGCACACGTCCACGTGTCGCTCGGGGTCGGGGCCCCGAAAACAACTCAGCGCCCTGGCTGTCCGGCCCTTCGCCGGCGTTCATCGACCTAATCCGGAACGGATCAGGCGAACTTTTCCAGCAGAGCCTTGCGCTGCCGATCGCCCAGTCCGCGCAGGCGGCGGGTCGGGGCGATCTCCAGTTCGGTCATGATCTCCTGCGCCTTGACCTTGCCGACCTTGGGCAGGGCCTCCAGCAATGCGGAAACCTTCATCTTGCCGAGGACCTCGTCGGTCTCGGCATCCTTCAGCACCTGCTGGAGGTTGGTGCCACCGCGCTTGAGCCGATCCTTCAACTCAGCACGTATCCGACGTGCGGCAGCAGCCTTCTCCAAAGCGGCTGCACGCTGCTCATCGGTCAACTGGGGAAGGGCCACGGGATTCCTCCGTCTCAATCATTCTCGATCATTGTTTTGCCTGGGCCGGGTTCATCAGCCAGCGACGTCGACCGTACCCACGCTGTCAGACGAAATCTAACCCGCCCCCCGGATCCGGGGCGGAAACCCCCAGCGCACAGCGGTGAATTTGGACCCCGAATCAGCCGCGCAGTGCCACCCCGGTCGGCTGCCCGCGACCGCGCCGCTACCCACCCCGACGGCCAGAAAAAGGCTTCTAGCAGCAGCTTTACCGGCGAATTTCCATCCAGTCGCCACCGACCGGGCAGATCGGCGGCCGGGCCTGAAACCCAATTCCCGCCCTCTTGGGCCCGCCACGGCGTGTCGCGCGTGTCGCGACCAGCGCCGCGATTCAAGCCGGCCCGCGGTTATCACGCCAGATGGGCGACGGCGTCGCGCAGCCGCTCACCGGCAGCCCGCAGTGCGTCCGGCCGCGGCCCGGCCCGCAAGATCTCCCGGGAGACCGCCGGGAGCAACTGCCCCCGCCCCGCCCCGCCGAGGCCCGCCAGGGCCTCGGGGCGGCCCCCCTGAGCGCCGACACCGGGCACCAGAACAGGTCCGCCCAGGGCGCTGAGGTCCGGGACGTCGGCCGGATCCAGGGTGGCGCCGACGACGACTCCGACCGAGCCCGGCTGTGGGGTCAGCGCGCGGTTGACCGCCCCGGCCTGGTCGACGATGGACTGCGCGACGGTTGGACCGCCGCCGACTATGGCGCGCTGGACACCGGCGCCCTCCGGGTTGGACGTCGCGGCAAGGACGAACACCCCCCGTCCGTGGGCGGCGGCCACCTCCAGCAGCGGGGTCAGCGAGCCAAAGCCGAGGTAGGGCGAGGCGGTCACGGCGTCGGCGGCCAGTGGCCCGTCCCCCGCCCAGGCCTGGGCGTAGGCGGCCATAGTCGATCCGATATCGCCGCGCTTGGCGTCGGCGAGCACCAACACACCTTCGGACTGCAGCGCCGCGGTGGTGCGTTCCAGTACCGCCAGTCCAGCCGATCCGTAGGCCTCAAAGAACGCCACCTGCGGTTTGACCACGGCGAAGCCGGCGTAGGCCCGCACGCAGAGGTCACAGAACCGGGCCAGCCCGTCGGCGGTGGCCGGCAGACCCCAATCGGTCAGCAGCTCGGGATGCGGATCGATGCCCACACACAGCGGACCGCGCGCAGCGATCGCCGTCGCCAGACGCTGCCCGAACCCCGACGATCCATGATCGGGCACCATCTCAGCCGGCGCCGAGCACGGCGTGCAGTTCCTGCAGTGAGCGCACCCCGATATCCCCGCGGATGGCCGCCTCGATGCCCTGCACCGCCGCCGAGGCGCCCTGCACGGTCGTGATGCAGGGGATGTTCATCGCCACCGCCGCCGAACGAATTTCGTAGCCGTCGATGCGGGGTCCGGAGTTGCCGTACGGAGTGTTGATCACCATCGCGACCTCACCGGCGTTGATGGCGTCGATCGCCGTCATCTGCGGCCGGCCCTCGCCGGGCGCCTCGAAGTGTTTGCGGACGACGTCGCACGGAATGCCGTTGCGGCGCAGCATCTCCGCGGTGCCCTCGGTGGCGAGCACCCGAAAACCGAGATCGGCGAGGCGCTTGACCGGGAAGACCAGTGAACGCTTGTCCCGGTTGGCGACCGAGACGAAGACGGTGCCCTCGGTGGGCAGCGATCCGTAAGCGGCGGTCTGGCTCTTGGCGAAGGCGCTGCCGAAGTCGTGATCGATTCCCATCACCTCACCGGTCGACTTCATCTCCGGGCCCAGTAGTGAATCGACACCGGAACCGTCAGACCGGCGGAACCGCCGGAACGGCAGGACGGCTTCCTTGACCGCGATGGGCGCATTCGGGTCCGGGGCGGTGCCGTCGCCCACCGGGATCAGCAACCCCTCCTGGCGCAGTTGCGAAATACTGGCCCCCAACATGATTCGAGCGCAGGCTTTGGCCAGCGGCACAGCGGTGGCCTTGGAGACGAACGGAACGGTCCGGCTGGCCCGCGGGTTGGCCTCCAGGACGTAGAGCACGTCGTCCTTGAGGGCGTATTGGACATTGAGCAGTCCGACCACACCGACCCCGCGAGCGATGGCCTCGGTGGCACGGCGGACGGCCTCGATGTCACTGCGGCCCAACGTCACCGGAGGCAGGGCGCACGCCGAATCCCCGGAGTGGATCCCGGCTTCTTCGATGTGCTCCATCACCCCGCCGATGTAGATCTCGGTGCCGTCGCAGAGTGCGTCGACGTCGATCTCGATCGCGTCTTCGAGGAAGCGGTCCACCAGGACGGGGTGCTCGGGTGAGAGTTGGGTGGCACGGGTGATGTAGCCGTGCAACGTCTTCTCGTCGTAGACGATCTCCATGCCGCGCCCGCCCAGCACATACGAGGGCCGCACCAGCACCGGATAGCCGATTCTGGAGGCGATTTCGCGGGCCTCCTCGAAGCTCGTGGCGGTGCCGAACTTCGGCGCCGGAAGCCCGGCATTGACAAGCACCTGACCGAACCGGCCGCGGTCCTCGGCGAGGTCGATGGCCTCCGGGCGGGTGCCCACGATGGGCACGCCGGCGTTCTCCAGCCGGCGGGCCAGCCCGAGCGGGGTCTGTCCGCCGAGTTGCACGATGACGCCGACGACACCGGGACCGCCCTGCCCGGAGGCGGATTCGGCGTGGAAGACCTCCAGGACGTCCTCGAAAGTGAGCGGCTCGAAGTACAGCCGGTCGGCGGTGTCGTAGTCGGTGGAGACCGTCTCGGGGTTGCAGTTGATCATCACCGTCTCGAACCCGACCTGCGAGAGGGTGGTCGCGGCGTGCACGCAGCTGTAGTCGAATTCGATTCCCTGTCCGATCCGGTTCGGCCCGGATCCCAGGATGAGCACCTTGGGTTTCTCGGTCTGCGGCGCGACCTCGCTCTCGGCGGCCGGATCGAGTTCGTAGCTGGAGTAGTGATACGGCGTCTTGGCTTCGAACTCTGCTGCGCAGGTGTCGACCGTCTTGAACACCGGGTGGATGCCCAGCCGCTGTCGCAGCGAGCGAACCCCGGCTTCGCCGGCCAACTCCGGTCGCAGCGCGGCGATCTGCCGGTCGGACAGGCCGTTGTACTTGGACCGGCGCAGCAGACCCTCGTCGAGGACCGGCGCCTCCAGCAGTTCCGCGCGCAACGCGACCAGACCGTTGATCTGATCGACGAACCACGGGTCGACCCCGGAGGCCTCGGCGACCTGTTCGACGCCGGCGCCGAGGCGCAGCGCCAGTTCGATGTCGTAGAGCCGTCCCTCGGTGGGGGTGCGCAACCGGGCCAGGATGTCCTCGACCCAGCCGTCCTCGTCAGGTCCGGTCCAGAAGCCGCTGCGGGTGGTTTCCAGTGAGCGCATCACCTTGCCGAGCGCCTCGGTGAAGTTGCGGCCCATCGACATTGCCTCGCCGACCGACTTCATCGTGGTGGTCAGCGTGGGATCGGCACCGGGGAATTTCTCGAAGGCGAACCGAGGCGCCTTGACCACGACGTAGTCCAGGGTGGGCTCGAAGCAGGCCGGGGTCTGCTTGGTGATGTCGTTGAGAATCTCATCGAGGGTGTAGCCGATGGCCAGTTTGGCGGCGATCTTCGCGATCGGAAAGCCGGTGGCCTTGGAGGCCAGCGCGCTCGACCGCGAGACCCGGGGATTCATCTCGATGACGATCAGCCGGCCGTCGGCGGGGTTGACCGCGAACTGGATGTTGCAGCCGCCGGTGTCGACGCCGACCTCCCGCAGGATCTCGATGCCCAGATCACGCATCACCTGGTATTCACGGTCGGTCAGCGTCATCGCCGGGGCGACGGTGACCGAGTCGCCGGTGTGCACCCCCATCGGGTCGATGTTCTCGATCGAGCAGACCACCACGACGTTGTCGTTGCTGTCGCGCATCAACTCGAGTTCGTATTCCTTCCAGCCGTAGATCGACTCCTCGACCAGTACGTTCGCACTCGGCGAGGCGGTCAGCCCGTCGCCGGCCATCCGCTCGACATCCTCGAGGCTCTTGGCCATCCCCGAGCCCAGGCCGCCCATCGTGAACGACGGTCGGACCACAACCGGCAGGCCCAGTTCGGCGACGGTGTCGCGAACCTCCGCCATGGTGAAACAGACCCGCGACCGGGCGGACTCGCCACCTACCTTGGCGACGATGTCTTTGAACTTCTGCCGGTCCTCACCGCGTTGAATGGCCTCGAAGTCGGCGCCGATCAGTTCCACTCCGTAACGGTCCAACGCGCCGTTCTCCGACAGCGCGACCGCGGTGTTCAGCGCGGTCTGACCACCCAGGGTGGCGAGCACCGCGTCGATGGGATTGCCGCGCTCGGCCTGCTGGGCAAGGACTTTCTCGACGAACTCGGGCGTGATGGGCTCGACATAGGTGAAGTCGGCGTACTCGGGGTCGGTCATGATGGTCGCCGGGTTGGAGTTGATCAGGCTTACCGTCAGACCTTCCGAACGGAGCACTCGGCAGGCCTGGGTGCCCGAGTAGTCGAACTCGCAGGCCTGCCCGATGACGATGGGCCCGGAGCCGATGACCAGGACATGGTTGAGATCGGTGCGGCGCGGCATTAGCGGCGGCCCCCTTCCATCAGATCGACGAACTGGTCGAAGAGGTAATTGGCGTCATGCGGACCGGCCGCCGCCTCCGGGTGGTATTGCACTGAGAAAGCGCGGCCATCAACGAGTTTGACGCCTTCCACCACACCGTCGTTGGCGCAGGTGTGGCTGACCATGGCCGGTCCGAAGTCGGTATCGAACCGCTCCCCCGCCTCACCTTCCAGGGCGAAGCCGTGGTTCTGCGCGGTGACCGCGACCCGGCCGGTAGCGTGGTCGATCACCGGTACGTTGATACCGCGGTGCCCGAACACCATCTTGTAGGTCGTTCGGCCCAGTGCACGGCCCAGGATCTGGTTGCCGAAACAGATTCCAAACAAGGGGATTCCAGCTCCGAGCACCTCGCGGGTGACCGCGACGACGCGGTCGGCGGTGGCCGGATCACCGGGGCCGTTGGACAGGAACACCCCATCGGGTGCGAGTTCGGCGATCTGATCGAAGGTCGCCGCCGCCGGCAACACATGGGTGCGGATGCCGCGTAGCGCGAAGTTGCGCGGGGTGCTGGTCTTGATCCCCAGGTCCAGGGCGGCAACGGTGAACCGTTGCGCACCTTCGGGTTCCACGATGTAGCCCTCGGTCGTGCTGACCTGGCCGCACAGGTCAGCACCCAGCATCGACGGCTGGTTGCGGACTCGGTCGGCCAGTTCGGCATGATCGGCCAACGCCGGACCGGAGAACACACCGGCGCGCATCGAGCCTTTGGTCCGCAGGTGGCGCACAATCGCCCGGGTGTCGACCCCGGCGATGCCGACGACACCCTGGCGGATCAACTCCTCGTCGAGGGTGCCGGTGGCCCGCCAGTTCGATGCCCGCGGAGACGGGTCGCGCACCACATATCCGGCCACCCAGATCTTCTCGCCCCGGCTTTCGGAGTCCTGGTGATTCCAGCCGGTGTTGCCGATCTGCGGGGCGGTGGCAATCACGATCTGGCGGTGATAGCTGGGGTCGGTCAGGGTTTCCTGATATCCCGACATCCCGGTGGAGAACACCGCCTCACCGAGGGTCTGGCCCACCGCGCCGAACGGGACACCGGTATAGACGCGTCCGTCCTCAAGCACCAGGACGGCCTGCTGCTGGGTCACTGTGACTCTCCTGCCTCTCGGTCGGCTTCGTGTTGGTCGATCCACTGGCTGTAGACACCGCGGTCCTCGCCGCGGAAGCCGGTGTCGATCTCGGTTCCCGACGGCAGTCGCCACCGGATCACCAGAATGCGGCCGGTGTTGTCGCCGCCGGCGCCGCCGCCCGGCAGGACCTTGCCTGCCATGGCGCGTTCGGTCCGCACGCCGCTGACCGCGGCGGCCGGCATCCAGATCGGTCCGGTTCCGGATCGTTCCACCAGGATGCCCTCCGGGTACCGGGTCAGCACCGCTTTGCATCGGTACCCCAGATCGCCGACGTTCACCCGTTCCAGCCAGTTCGGGGCGATGGTGGACCCCAGGTAGAGGCCGCGGGTGGGTGCAATGACCGCCGGGCGCAAGATGACCGGCGCCGGCGGTAAGTCACCGATGAGTTCGACCTGACGTCGCGCCCGGTGTTTCCAGCCGCGCAGCATCCGGCGGATCACCACACCGATCAGCACCACGATGACGAACCCGAAGACGTAGGTGCTGATGGTCGTAGCGGTATTCATGCGCGATCCGCCTGCGCTTCTCGCTGGACGTTCACGCCGGATACGCCTTACCGTCCCGCGCGGTGACCCGGCCGCGCAGCAGCGTGGCGGTGACCGTGGCGGGCAGTGTCATTGCCGCGTAAGGGGTGTTGGCGGAGCGACTGGCCAGCGCGGTGGGCTCGACCGTCCACTGTCCGTCGGGGTCGACGATGACGAGGTTGGCCGGCTCACCGACCTCCAGTGGTCGGCCCTGGTCGGGCAAGCCGACGATGTCAGCCGGGTTCTCGCTCATCACCCTGGCCACACCGCGCCAATCCAGCAGCCCGGGAACCACCATGGTGGCCGCCACCACCGACAGCGCGGTCTGCAGACCGAGCATGCCGGGCCTGGCCACGGAGAACTCACAACACTTCTCGTGCTCGGCATGCGGGGCGTGGTCGGTGGCGACGCAGTCGATGACGCCCTCGGCAAGCGCCCGGCGCAACGCCTCGGCATCGGAGGCCTCCCGCAGTGGCGGGTTGACCCGGTTGCGGCCGTCGTAGCTGGCCAGGCGGCTGTCGTCAAGCATGAGGTGGTGCGGGGTGACCTCAGCGGTGATGGAAATACCCTGCTGCTTAGCCCATTTCAGGATTTCCACCGTTCCGGCGGTGGAGGCGTGACAGATGTGCACCCGAGCGCCGGCGTCACGGGCCAGCAGCGCGTCGCGAGCGACGATCGACTCCTCGGCGGCCCGCGGCCACCCGGCCAGCCCCAGTCGGGCCGCATTGGGACCCTCGTGGGCGACGGCACCGTCGGTCAGCCTCGGCTCCTCGGCGTGCTGGGCGATGAGCACCCCGAGTCCGGTGGCGTACTCCAGCGCCCGGCGCATGACCAGCGGGTCGTGCACGCAGATCCCGTCGTCGGAGAACAGCCGGACCTGCCCGGCGCCGGCTGCCATCAGGCCCATCTCGGTGAGTTGTTTACCGTTCAGGCCCACCGTGACAGCGCCGACGGGGTGCACGTCGACCAGTCCGACCTGCTGGCCGCGCCGCCACACGTGGTCGGTGACCACCGGGCTGTCGGCGACCGGGTCGGTGTTGGCCATCGCGAACACCGCGGTGTAGCCGCCCAAAGCGGCCGCAGCCGAACCGGTTTCGATGTCCTCGGCGTACTCCCGGCCGGGCTCGCGCAGATGGGTGTGCAGGTCCACCAGGCCGGGCAGCAGCACCTGGCCGACGGCGTCGATCACCTCGGCACCGCCGGGCGCTTTCAGCGCGGGTCCGATCTCGGCGATCTGCCCGTCACCGATCAGGACGTCGACCGGGTCGCCCTCGCCGTAGAGGCGCACTCCACGAATCAGGATCGTTGATGACGTGCTCATACGTTCACCGCCTCGCCCATGCCGACCAGCAGATGGAACAGCACCGCCATCCGCACGTGCACACCGTTGGAAACCTGTTGCAGCACCGCCGATTGCGAGGAGTCCGGCACCGAGAAGCCGATCTCCATCCCGCGCAGCATCGGACCGGGGTGCAGCACCACCGCATGGTCGGCCAGTTGCGCCTGACGGCGATCGGACAGGCCGTAGCGGATCGAGTACTCGCGTTCGGACGGGAAGAACGCGCCGTTCATCCGTTCGGCCTGGACTCGCAGCATCATCACGGCGTCAGCGCCGGGCAGTTCGGCGTCCAGTTCGTGGGAGACCGTCGCGGCACCCCAGTCGGCGACCCCGACCGGCAGCAGTGTCGGTGGGGCCACCAGAACCACCTCGGCCCCCAGGGTGTTCAGCAGCGCGACATTGGACCGGGCCACCCGGCTGTGCAGGACGTCGCCGACGATGACGACCCGGCGGCCTTCGATGTCACCGAGGCGTTGCCGGACGGTCAGCGCGTCGAGCAGTGCCTGGGTGGGGTGCTCGTGAGTGCCATCGCCGGCATTGATGACGCAGGGCCCTCCCCCGAGTCGCTGCGCTCCTGCCCCCAGGGAGGGTCCTCCGCGCTCCTCAGCCGTCCACTCCGCCAGCAACTGGGCCGACCCGGAGGCCGGATGACGGATGATCAGCGCGTCGGCCCCGGCGGCCCGCAGGGTAAGCGCGGTGTCCCGGAGCGACTCGCCTTTGGCCACCGACGATCCCGAGGCGCTGACGTTGATCACGTCGGCGCTCATCCACTTGCCCGCCACCTCGAACGACACCCTGGTGCGGGTGGAGTTCTCGTAGAACATCGTGATGACCGTGCGGCCCCGCAGGGTGGGGAGTTTCTTGACCTCCCGACCGAGTAGGGCCTGGCGGAACCGGTCGGCGTCATCCAGGATCGCGGTGGCCTCGTCGCGGGAGAGATCCGCGGCCGAGAGCAGGTGGCGGACACTCATGGTCGGGCGGGACCTCCGTACGGCGCGATCCAGATGCCTTCCACCCCGTCGTCTTCGGCGAGTCGCACTTTGACGTTCTCGGCCCGCGAGGTGGGCACGTTCTTGCCCACGTAGTCCGCCCGAAGCGGCAACTCCCGGTGGCCGCGGTCGACGAGCACCGCCAACTGCACCGCCGTCGGCCTGCCGATGTCGCGCAACGCGTCCAGTGCCGAGCGGACCGAGCGACCGGTGTAGAGCACGTCGTCGACCAGGATCACCAGGGCGCCGTCGATACCGCCGGCCGGAATCGAGGTTTCCTCCAGCGCCCGGGGCGGCTTGAAGTCCAGGTCGTCGCGGTAGAGGGTGATGTCCAGACCGCCGAACGCGACCGTGACACCGGAGAACTCCTCGATTTTGGCTGTCAGCCGGCGCGCCAGGGTGACACCGCGGGTCGGGATGCCCAGCAGGACCACGCGGGGGCTATCCGTGCCGGACCCGCCGTCGTCCAGGGCGGTCTTCTCGATGATCTGATGGGCCATACGGGAGACGGTCCGGCCAACGTCCGCAGCGGACATGAGTTCCCGGTCGGTGGTAACCACCAGAGACCAGACCTCCTTCTCCGCCTCACCGGACGGCTCGTTAAAGGATGTCGATTGGGCGCAGCGTAGCACCCGCCCAACGGCAACAGGTCGGCCACGCCGGGCTTGCGTAGACTCACCGCGGTGAATCTCGCCGACAATCGCTCCGCCATCGCCGAAGCCGTGGACGCCGGATTGCTGTCCGGTGCGGTGAGCATGGTCTGGCATCGCGGAGAAGTGCTGCAGGTCAACGAATTCGGCTGCCGAGACATCGAGTCCAACCTGCCGATGCAGCGCGACACCATCTTCCGGATCGCCTCGATGACCAAGCCTGTGACGGTGGCGGCCGCGATGGCGATGGTGGAGGAAGGCAAGCTCGCGCTGACCGACCCGGTCACCCGGTGGCTGCCGGAGATGGCCGATATGCGGGTGCTGACCGACCCGAACGGGCCACTGGACAACACCGTGCCGGCTGACCGGCCGATCACCGTTGAGGACCTGATGACCCACCGCAGTGGACTGGCCTACACGTTCTCGGTGGGCGGTCCGATCAGCCGCGCCTACCGGATGGTGTCGCTGCGCCAGGACCAGGACCACTGGCTTACCGAGGTGGCGGCTCTCCCGCTGGTCCACCAGCCCGGCGAGCGGCTCACCTACAGCCAGGGCACCGAGGTGCTGGGCATCATCCTGTCCAGGATCGAGGGCAAGTCCCTTCACGACATCCTCACCGAGCGCATCTTCGAGCCGCTGGACATGCCTGACACCGGTTTCTACCTGACGCCGGACAAGCGGGAGCGCACGGCCACCATGTACCGACTCGATGCGCACAACGGCCTGCAACACGACGCGATGGGACCGATCCCGGTCAAGGAGCCGTCGTTCTGCCAGGGCGGGGCCGGCCTGATGTCCACCGTGGACGACTATGTGCGGTTCGCCCGGATGCTGCTGGCCGGTGGGACCGTCGACGGCGTGCGGGTGCTCTCCGAGCCGTCGGTGCAGTTGATGCGCGCTGACCGGCTCACCGAGGACCAGCATCGTCAACCGTTTCTGGGGATGCCGTTCTGGATCGGCCGCGGCTTCGGCCTGAATCTGTCGGTGGTGACCGACCCGGCGAAGTCAGCGCGACTGTTCGGCCCGGCAGGCCGGGGCACGTTCAGTTGGCCCGGGGCCTACGGCACCTGGTGGCAGGCCGACCCGGAGAACGACCTGATCCTGATTTACCTGATCCAGAACTTTCCTGACCTCAGTTCGGCGGCCGCCGCGGTCGCCGGCAACACCGACCTGGCCCGGCTGCAATCGGTGCAGCCGAAATTCGTCAAGCGGACCTACGCGGCGCTGGGCCTGTAACCCATGACCCGATAACGGCACGGCCGACAACGGCTAGGGCCGGACCGCCGTCACACACCACGACGCGGCCGGAACCTCGATGCCATCGGCGCCCCGATGATGCTCCAGTGCCTCCACCACCGCGGCAATGACCTCGCGGCGCCGATCGTCGTCGGCAGCCAGAAACACCCCGCCGAGTGGCCCGGCGCTGAGCACCCGTTCGGCGGCCGCGGTGCCGTCGCCCGCGAAGACGAACGGAGCCTGCACCGACTCCAGGTAGACATCGACAAATCCCGCCTCGGCGAACAGGGCCGCGGTCGAGTCCGGGTCGGCCAGCGAGAACGGTCCGGGCCCGCCGGGGTCGGGCAGCGGCGGTCGTTCCATCCCGAGAACCTGCGTCGCCGTGGCAGTGGTCAGCATCATCCATGGGTTGCGGTCCAGGTGCTGCCACACCGACGCCGCCAACCGTCCGCCGGGGCGCAGCGCGCGAAAAATGTTGGCGAAGGCGGCATTCGGGTCCGGGAAGAACATCAGCCCAAACCGGGAATGCACGGCGTCGAAGGGCTGCGACTCACCCGCCACGGCGACCAGTTCGGCGGTGCCCGCGTCGGCGGTCACCGCCACACCGTTGACTCCGGCGGCTGCCATTCGGCGTCTGCTGGCGGCGGTCATCTGCGCGACGACGTCGACGGCAGCCACCCATCCCTGCGGGCCGACCTCCGCGCCGAGGGCGACCGCGGACAGACCCGGTCCACACCCGATGTCGATGACCCGCTCACCGGGGCCGGCCGCAACGGCGTGCCGGGCCGCGGTTCCGTGCCGGCCCATGGCGGAATCCAGGGCTTCGGCCTGCCGATCCCAGACGTCGGCGAGAGCTGTGAAATGGTTCTCGGCGTCCATGGCCTGAGATTACGCGTCCGGCCTGCTGCTTCCCCGGACCGCGGCGGCGGCGGCGCGGATCTGTGGCGTCACCAGCATCACCTGGCCCAGGACCCCGTTGACGAAACCGGGCGAGTCGTCGGTGGACAGTTCCTTGGCCAACTCGACCGCCTCGTCCACGGCCACCGGTCCAGGAACGTCGTCGGCGTGCAGCAACTCCCAGACCGCCACCCGCAGGATCGCCCGGTCGACGGCGGGCAGTCGCTCCAGGGTCCAGCCGTGCAGGTGCGACCTGATCAAGTCGTCGATGTGGGCGGCGTGCTCGGTCACCCCGCGGGCGACGGTCACGGTGTAGGGGTTGAGCGCCGACACCTCCTGATCGGCCTGCGCCAACGCAGTACGCCCGTCGGCGACCTCCGCCGCGGACAGCCCACGAGCCTCCGCTTCGAAGAGCACGTCGACGGCTCGCTTACGGGCGTGGTGGCGCCCCTTATGCCCCTTGCGGTCAGGCATCCCTAGTTGACGCGGCCCAGGTAGCTACCGTCGCGGGAGTCGACCTTGAGCTTGTCGCCGATGTTGATGAACAGCGGGACCTGGATCTCCGCGCCGGTTTCCAGCGTGGCCGGCTTGGTCCCCGCGTTGGAACGGTCACCTTGCAGGCCCGGCTCGGTGTGAGCCACCACCAGTTCGACGGTCACCGGAAGTTCGAGGTATAGCGGGGCGCCCTGGTTGAAGGCGATCTGCACCGGCATGCCCTCCAGCAGGAAACCGGCCGACTCACCCACCAGCGCCTCGGGCAGCGGGTGCTGCTCGTAGTCCTGGCTGTCCATGAATACGAAGTCACTGCCATCCCGGTACAGATAGGTGGCATCACGCCGGTCGACGGTGGCGGTCTCCACCTTGACCCCGGCGTTGTAGGTCTTGTCGACCACCTTGCCGGACAGCACGTTCTTCAGCTTGGTCCGCACGAAGGCCGGCCCCTTGCCGGGCTTGACGTGCTGAAACTCGGTGATCTGCCAAAGTTGCCCGTCGATGTTCAGCACAAGGCCGTTCTTGAAGTCGGCAGTTGTCGCCACGGTCGGTCCTTCTCCTTCAGGTGGTCTAGAGGATGGCCAGGTTCTTCGGGAACCGGGACAGCAGCTCGGGTCCGCGCGCACCGACGACAAGGGTGTCCTCGATCCGGACGCCGCCGCGCCCGGCCAGGTAGACGCCGGGTTCCACGGTCACCACGGAGCCAGCACGCAGTGTACCGGCGGCGGCGCCGTTGATTCCGGGCGCTTCGTGGATCTGCAGCCCCACCCCGTGACCCAGGCCGTGCCCGAAGTGTTCGCCGTAGCCGGCGTCGACGATGACCTGCCGCGCCGCGCCGTCCACCGCGCACAGCGGCGCGCCCGGCCCCAGCGCGCGCACCCCGGACTGCTGGGCCGTCGACACCACGGCGTAGATCTCCCGCTGCCAACTCGCCGCCTTGCCCAGGATGAAGGTTCGAGTCATGTCGGAGTGATAGCCCCCCACCAGGGCGCCGAAGTCGATCTTGACGAAGTCGCCACGGGCCAGGACGGCGTCGGTGGGCCGGTGGTGCGGCACCGCGGAGTTCTCACCGGCGGCGACGATGGTCTCGAAAGACGCCCCGTCGGCGCCGTGCTCGAGCATCAGGGCTTCCAGTTCGCGGGCGACCGCCCGCTCGGTGCGGCCCGGCCGCAGCCCACCGCCCTCGACCAGCTCGGTCAGGGCGGCGTCGGCGGCCTCGCAGGCCAGCCGCAGCAGCGCCACCTCGCCGGCGTCCTTGACCTCGCGCAGCGCCTCCACCGCGCCGGAGGCCCGCACCAGCTCGGCGTCGGGGTGGCCGGTCAGTTCACGTGACAGCGCGTCGAACCCGTCCACGGTGACGACGTGGCTTTCGAAACCGATTCGTCCGGCACCGCCGGTCAGTGCCTGCTGAAGAAGGTGCCGGCCGCAAGCCCGCTCGATCGCGGTCTGCATGTCCGGCGCCTGGCGCGCCGCCTGGGTGCGGTACCGGGAATCGGTGGCCAGCACCGCTGGTGTGTCGTCGGCAAACACCATCAGGGCGGCGTTGGAACCGGTGAAGCCGGTCAGATAGCGGACATTGACCAGGTCACTGACCAGGAACGCGTCCAGTCCCCGGTCGACCAGACACACCGCCAGCCGGTCCCGGCGTTGGCAATGTGTCACGGTGGGTGACGGTACTCGCTAGGCTGCTCACCTATGACAACGTGGTTGCCGCGCGGGCTGGTGTTCGCGATCGGGATGGTGGTGCTCCGGTTGGTGCAGGGCACACTGATCAACGCCTCCCCCACCAACGCCGGCACCATAAGTTTCGCCCTGTGTGCGGTGTTGTTCGCGGCGGCCTTGCTCTGGGGTGTGATCGACGGTATCGCCGACGCCCGGTCCAACCCGGATCCGGACCGTCGCCGGGACCTGGCCATGCGCTGGCTGATGGCCGGTTTGGTGGCCGGCGTGTTGAGCGGACTGGCCGCCGCCATCATCGCGATGTTCTACAACGCGATCTACGCCGAGGGCATCGGCGTCGAGGTCACCGTGTTCGCCGCGTTCACCGCCCTGCTGGTGTTCCTGCCCGCGATCTTCGGGACCGGCATCGGCCGCTGGCTGGTGGACCGCCGCCGGCCCGTGGCGCCGCGGCAGCGCATGCCCGGACGTCTGGGCGAGCAGCAGGACGACGTGTTCTCCGTGGTAAATCCCGAGGAGGACCCGGGCGAGGAATACGCAGTGTCCCGACGTGAGTTGGATTGGCGCCAGGACGCCCGAGAAGCGGTCCGGGTCCAGCACGATGAAGCCGATCGGCGCCTGCACGACCGCGAGTGACCGCGAGTCGATCTAGCCGCCTGACGCCAGGTACCTCAACGCCAGCAGGTAGCCCTGCACTCCCAGCCCCACGATCACCCCGGTGGCCACCCCGCTCAGGTAGGAGTGGTGCCGAAAATCTTCGCGGGCAAAGACGTTGGAGATGTGCACCTCGATCAGCGGCGCCCGTAACTCCGCGCACGCATCCCGCAGGGCGATCGAGGTGTGGGTCAGCCCGCCGGCGTTGAGGATCACCGGATCACCGGCGTCGGCGGCCGCGTGCACCCAGCCGATCAGTTGCGCCTCGCTGTCGCTTTGGCGCACCACCACCGCCAGTCCCAGTTCGGCGGCTTCGGCCTCGATCATCGCCACCAGATCGTCGTGGGTGGCGCTGCCGTACACCTGCGGTTCGCGCTGCCCGAGCCGGCCCAGGTTGGGGCCGTTGAGGACCAGGACCGTCGTCACGACTGCGACACCTCCGCGTAGGCGGCCGCCAGCAGGGCCGGGTCCGGCCCCTCCAGGCGACTGGGTTTGGCCAGTCCGTCGAGCACCACGAAACGCAGTGTGCCCGAACGGGTTTTCTTGTCCCCCGCCATGTACTTCATCAGCTCGGGCAGGGCACCGGCGTCATAGCTCACCGGCAGGCCCAACGCGGTGAGCACATCGCGGTGCCGTCGCACGGTGGCGTCGTCGAGTCGGCCGGCCAGGCGGGCCAACTCGGCCGCGAACACCAGGCCCACCGACACCGCCGCACCGTGCCGCCACCGGTAGCGTTCCCGCCGTTCGATGGCGTGGCCCAAGGTGTGGCCGTAGTTGAGGATCTCCCGCAGCGCGGACTCCTTCTCGTCGGCGGCCACCACGTCGGCCTTGACCTGAACGGCCCGCCGGATCAGTTCGGACAGCACCGGTCCCGACGGGTCGACGGACGCCTCCGGGTCGGCCTCGATGAGTTCCAGGATCACCGGATCGGCAATGAAACCGGCCTTGACGATCTCGGCCATTCCGGCCACCAACTCGTTGCGCGGCAACGTCTTCAGCAGTTCGAGGTCGACCAGCACGGCGGCGGGTTGGTGGAAAGCGCCCACCAGGTTTTTACCGGCATCGGTGTTGATGCCGGTCTTGCCGCCGACGGCGGCATCGACCATCGCCAGCAGGGTGGTCGGAACGTGGACGATGTCGACGCCGCGCAACCAGGTCGCCGCTGCGAACCCGGCAACGTCGGTGGCCGCTCCCCCGCCCAGGCTGACGATGGCATCTGTGCGCCCGACGCCGATCCGGCCCAGGACCTCCCAGATGAACCCGACGACCTTCAGGTCCTTGCCGGCTTCGGCGTCGGGCAGTTCGACGCGGTGAGCGTCAACGCCCTTGCCCGACAACTGTTTACGGATCGTCTCAGCGGTGTCGGCCAATGCAGGTTGATGCAGGATCACCACTTTGTGACGGGAGCCGAGCAGTTCGCCCACGGTGTCGAGCACACCGGATCCGATGATCACCGGGTACGGCGGGTCGACGGCGACCTCGATGGTGACGGGGGCGTCGGTGGGTTGGCTCATTTGCGTACTCTCGCGCGGCGGGCCAGGGTGGCCGGCGTGACCGGCCCGGTCTCGACCGGCGCCGGCGCGGCCGACGACTCGGTGGGTGCCGGGGCGGCCCGGCGGGCGTCGGGGTCGCGCCGCCATGGCGGCCGGCGGCGGCGTGGCGGCGAGGGATTCTCGAGCAGCCCAACGACATGCCGCACCACAGCACCGGGATTGCGCCGGTTGGTGTTGATCCGGATGGTGCCCACCTGCCGGTACAGCGGGACCCGTTGGCTCATCAATTCGCGGTATTTCTCGGCCCGATCCGGCCCGGCCAGCAGCGGCCGTACCGCGGGGCCACTGGTACGCCGGACCCCCTCGGCTGCGCTGATCTCGAGATAGACCACGGTGTGCCCGGCCAGCGCGTCACGGACTCCCTCGGTGGTGATCGCGCCGCCGCCCAGCGAGAGGATTCCGTCGTGCTCGGCCAAGGCCTCCCGGATCACCTCCTCCTCGATCCGGCGGAACCCGGATTCGCCGTCAGCGGCGAAGATCTCAGCGACAGTGCGTCCGGTGCGCCGTTCGATCTCGGCGTCGCTGTCGAGCAGCTCGAGCCCCAGGACTTTGGCGAGCCGCCGCCCGATGGTGGATTTCCCCGAGCCGGGCAGCCCGATCAGCACGGCCTTCGGCGCCATTCCGCTATCCCGACAGCCGTACCGAATCAGACCGGCCCTCGCGACCGGCGACTTCACGCAGATACCCGTCGATGTTGCGGCGGGTCTCGGTCAGCGAATCCCCACCGAACTTCTCCAACGCCGCCCGGGCCAGCACCAGCGCCACCATGGCCTCCACCACCACCCCGGCGGCCGGCACCGCGCACACATCGGAGCGCTGGTGGATCGCATGAGCCTGCTCACCGGTGGCCAGGTCGACCGTGGACAGCGCCCGCGGCACCGTCGAAATCGGCTTCATGGCGGCACGAACCCGAAGCGGCTGCCCGTTGGTCATCCCGCCCTCCAGTCCGCCGGCCCGGTTGGTGGAACGCAACACCCCGTCGGGCCCGGGGAACATCTCGTCATGGGCACCGCTGCCGCGCCGACGGGCGGTCTCGAAACCGTCGCCGATCTCTACACCCTTGATCGCCTGCACACCCATCACCGCGGCAGCCAGTTGGCCGTCGAGGCGGTTCTCCCCGCTGGTGAAGGAGCCAAGGCCGACCGGCAGCCCGTGGGCGACGACTTCAACCACCCCGCCGAGGGTGTCGCCGTCCTTCTTGGCCGCTTCGATCTGGGCGATCATCGAGGCTTCAGCGGCGGCGCCGAAGGCGCGCACCGGACTGTCGTCGATGCCGGGCAGGTCGGCGAAGGTGGGTGGCGGCCCGTCGTAGGGATCGGAGGCGCCGATGGAGATGACGTGCGAGACGACCTCCACGTTGAATGCTTCGCGCAGGAAAGCGCGAGCGATGGTCGCCGCCGCCACCCGGGCGGCGGTCTCGCGGGCGCTGGCGCGTTCCAGCACCGGACGGGCGTCGTCGAACCCGTACTTCAGCATGCCCGCGTAGTCGGCGTGACCGGGCCGCGGGCGGGTCAATGGCGCGTTACGGGCGACGTCGAGGGCCGCGGCGTCGACAGGGTCGGAAGCCATCACCGTCTCCCATTTGGGCCACTCGGTGTTGCCGATCTCGATCGCGATCGGCCCGCCCAGGGTGGCGCCGTGCCGCACCCCGGCAAGCACCGTGACCTCGTCCTGCTCGAACTTCATCCGCGCCCCGCGCCCGTACCCCAACCGCCGACGCGCCAGCTGGCCGGCGATATCACCAGAGGTGACATGCACACCGGCAACCATGCCTTCAACGAGCGCAACCAGGGCGCGGCCGTGAGATTCACCGGCGGTGGTCCATCGCAACACGGGATCATCTTCCCACGTCCGCAGGTGGGCACCCAATCCTCACCCGCGGGCGCGGCGCCGTCGCGGTGAACGCCGCTACAGCACCACCAGTGCGGCCGCGGTCAGGCTTGCCGTACACATCGATGGGCCGTGCGGCACCGTCCCCGTGCCACCTCGCAGCAGGCTCACCACTGCCGCTGCCGCGGTCACGAGCGGGGCACCGAGCGCACCCAGCACCCACACGTCACTGCTCAGCGCGGCGGTCAATGCACCCAACCCGAGCGCCAGCTTGACGTCTCCGCCGCCGAGGGCGCCCGGGCCGGTCAGGTGGATCACCAGATAGAGCCCGGCAAGAGCGCAGCCACCGATCAGGGCCGGCAGTCCGCGGCCGTACAGCGCTGCCACGACCAGAATCACTGCCGCGCCCGGCACCGTCAGGACGTTGGGTAGCCGACGCCGGCGCAGATCGATTACCGAGAGCACAGCCGCCCACATCAGCACGGCCGCAACGCCTGCCGCCCCGATGACTCCCATACCGCCGGACGTTAACCCAGCGCGGCCGCCATCTGCTTTCGCGGCGCCGGCCGGCCTGTGAATTGTTCGACCTGGCTGAACGCCTGGTGCAGCAGCATCTGCAGGCCGCTGATGACTTCACCGCCGGATGCGCCGACCGCGCGGGCCAGCGGCGTCGGCCACGGGTCGTAGATCGCGTCCAGCACAACCGGGACCCCGGCCAGGGCGTCGGTCAACTCCGCGGCCGCATCGGCCGGGATTGTGCTGACCAGAACGTCGGCGCCGTCGGCCGCGGCGCGCAGACCCGGGTCAGCCACGGCGCAGTACTCCGTCGCGACCCCGAGTCGGGAACCCAGGTCGAGCAACCCGGCGGCTTTCTCGGGGTTGCGGGCAGCGACGGTGATCGCCGTGACACCGAGTCCGGCAAGAGCCGCCACGGCCGCCGGTGCGGTGCCGCCCGAGCCGAGCACGATGGCACGGCGCAGTCCGCTGCGGCGCCACAGGGCGGATTCAGCGAGGGCGCCGGCTACCCCATCGACGTCGGTGTTGTCGGCGCGCCAGCCGCCGGGGGTGCGCACCAGCGTGTTGGCCGAGCCCACCAGTTCAGCCCGTTCGGTGCGTTCATCGGCGAACCGCAGGGCGGCGAACTTACCCGGCATGGTGATCGACACACCGACCCATTCCGGCCCGAAACCGCCTACGACGGTGGGCAATTCGTCAGCGGTGCATTCGATGCGCTCGTAGGTCCAGTCGTTCAGCCCCAGCGCCCGGTAGGCCGCCAGGTGCAGTTGCGGGGACCGTGAGTGCGCGACCGGCGAGCCGAGAACGGCGGCCTTACGGGCCGACATGCGTCCGCGTCTCTGCGTTCATCGCCCGGGCCGCATTGGGCTCTTCTCTGCGTTCATCGCCCGGGCCGCATTGGGCTCTTCTCTGCGTTCATCGCCCGGGCCGCATTGGGCTCTTCTCTGCGTTCATCGCCCGGGCCGCATTGGGCTCTTCTCTG
>CAXNJA010000023.1:0-26903 GCA_964202555.1 Mycobacterium sp. | reverse complement strand
CGGGCCACCACGGCCGCCTCGGTGCGGGCATCGGCGGACACGGTGGCCAGGGTGGTGATGTCCGGGCCGTAGTGCAGGTCTTCGGCGAGGCCGCGCCGGATGGTGCCGAGCGCTTCGGTCCTCTCCCCCGGGCTCAGCGTGATGGCGGTTGTCATGGCAGCGGTGCGACCGCAATGTCGGCAATCGAGCGACTGACGGCCTGAGCCGGGTCGGTGTCGGGGTAGTCACCGCGGTGATGGCAGCCGCGGCTCTCGGTGCGGGCCAGCGCCGCGGCGGCGACCGCACGGGCGGTGGCGGTCAGCGCGGCGTCCTCGAAGTCCGTTCGGGTGCGGATGGGCCGGACCGGAGCCTCCTCGAGGACGCCGGCGAGGGCTCGCAGACCGTCCGCATCGCGGACCACTGAGGCCCACCGGGTCATCGACTGTTGCAGGACGGCCCTGTCACGCGAATCACGTTGAACCGCTTCAATGTTGGCCATCGGAGATCCGGCGCAGCGGGCGTGTTCGACCGCGGTACGCCCCGCCCGGCCACCGACGACCAGCCCCTCGAGCAGGCTGTTGGAGGCCAACCGGTTGGCTCCGTGCATGCCGGTGCGAGCCACCTCACCGGCGGCCAGCAGGCCCGGAAGCTCAGTACGGCCGGAGACGTCGGTGCTCACTCCGCCGCAGCTGTAGTGGGCGCCGGGAACCACCGGGATCTGCTGACGGGTCGGATCGATACCGGCGGCGTGGCAGGCCGCAGTCACGGTCGGGAACCGCTGCTCGAAGCGCTCGACGGAGCGGGCGTCCAGGTAGACGCAGGCGTCGCCGGTCTCGCGCAGACGGGCGTCGATCGCCGCCGCGACCACGTCACGGGGCGCCAGATCGCCCATCGGGTGCACCCCGGCCGTCACCGAATCACCGCGGGCGTCGCGCAGTACCGCGCCCTCACCGCGCAGCGCCTCGGTGATCAACGGTCGACGCCCGGTGCCGAGCGGATCGAACAGCATGGTCGGGTGGAACTGGATGAATTCGAGGTCGGTGACGCCGACGCCGGCCCACAGCGCCAGGGCGATGCCGTCACCGGTGGAGCCCTCCGGATTGGTGGTGGCGCGGTACAGGTGTCCCAGCCCCCCGGTCGCCATGATCACCGACGGTGCGTGGATGACACCGAGCCCGTCGTCGTTGCGCACCAGCACCCCGGTGACGGCCGAATCGTCGTGCAGTACCTGCAGCGCAACGTGATTGCGCCGGATGTCCAAGGTGGCGGCGGCGTGATCGAGTGCGCGCTGCACTTCCGCTCCGGTGGCATCGCCACCGGCGTGCATGATGCGTCGGCGGGAATGCCCGCCCTCGCGGGTCAGCGCCCATTGGCCGGGTTCGGATTCATCGAAGCGGGCGCCGTCGGCAATGAGGTCGGCCACCGCCTGGTATCCGTCGGCGACGATCGAGCGCACCGCCTCGGGGTCGCACAGTCCCGCCCCGGCGGCCAGGGTGTCGGCCACATGGGAGTCCACGGTGTCGTCGGTGAACGGCAGCACCACGGCGATGCCGCCCTGGGCGTAGAACGTGGCGGTGTCGTCAGCCTTGCTCAAAACCACGGTCCGGGCGCCCCGCCGGTGAGCAGCCAGTCCGGCGGCAAGGCCGGCCACGCCGGTGCCGATCACCACGACATCGGCGCGCTGCTGCCAGTCGACGCCGGCCGTGCCGCCGCAGGCTGCCGCGCCTGCACTGGCGCCATGGGGCGTAGCGCGACTCATTCCCCGCCGCCCGGCTGGCCGATCTCGATCATCCGAGTGACGCTGGCACGGGCACGGCGGGCGGTCTCGGGGTCGACGTCGACTTCATCGGCACCCTCGACCAGGCAGCGGAGCAGCGCCGCCGGGGTGATCATCTTCATGTACTTGCAGGAGGCCCGGTCGTTGACGGCCTGGAAGTCGATCTCCGGCGCGGCTCGGCGCAATTGGTGCAGCATGCCGACTTCGGTGGCGACCAGCACCTGCTTGGCGTGCGAGGTCCTGGCGGCCTCGAGCATTCCACCGGTGGACAGGATCTTCACCCGATCCTCGGGGAAGGCTCCCTCCCCGGCGAGGTACAGCGCCGAGGTGGCACAACCGCATTCGGGGTGGACGTAGAGTTCGGCGTCCGGATGGCTGCGTGCCTGGGCGGCCAGCTCGTCGCCGTTGATACCGGCGTGCACATGGCATTCCCCGGCCCAGATGTGCAGGTTCTTCCGACCGGTCATGCGCCGGACGTGGGCACCGAGGAACTGGTCCGGGCAGAACAGCACCTCCCGGTCCGCCGGGATGGAATCGACGACCTCAAAGGCGTTGGACGAGGTGCAGCAGATATCGGTCAGTGCCTTCACCGCGGCGGTCGTATTGACGTAGGACACCACTACCGCGTCGGGGTACTCGTCTTTCCAGGCCTGCAGTTCATCGGCGGTGATGGAGTCGGCGAGCGAACAGCCGGCCCGCTGATCCGGGATCAGCACCGTCTTGTCGGGTGCGAGGATCTTGGCAGTCTCGGCCATGAAGTGCACCCCGCAGAACACGATGGTGTCCTCGGGCGCCTCCGCGGCGATCCGCGACAGGGCCAGGGAGTCCCCGACATGGTCGGCGACGTCCTGGATGGCAGGTAGCTGGTAGTTGTGCGCCAGGATCGTCGCATTGCGCAGCGTTGCCAGTCGGCGGATCTCTGCCGCCCACTGCGCGTCCCCCTCCACGCCGGTGTAGCCGCCGGGTCCGTCAACGATCCGGTCGGCGACGGGGGAATTCCAGCCGCCGATCATGGTGCCCAGCGGATCAACGACCGTCATGGCCGCCTCCTGTCGTTGCGTCGAGGTTTTCGATCTATGATCGAAAACATGGGTCATACTAGCACTCAACACGAGGTACTGGCCGTCGTATTCCAGGTCCGCAACGTCGCCTCCGGCAAACCGGATCTCGAGGTGTTGTTATGGCAGCGCGCCCTGGCGCCGGAGCGTGGCAAATGGTCCCTGCCCGGCGGCCGACTCGGCGAGGACGAGGATCTCAGCAGTTCGGTGCGCCGCCAACTCGCCGAGAAGGTCGATCTCCGTGAAGTGGCCCACCTCGAGCAACTCGCTGTGTTCTCCGATCCGTACCGGGTGCCCGACGCCCGGGTCATCGCGTCGACGTTCCTGGGCCTGGTGCCCTCCCCCGCCAATCCCGCCCTGCCTCCCGACACCCGATGGCATCCGGTCCGCGACCTGCCACCGATGGCCTTCGACCACGAACCCATGGTGGCTTACGCCCACTCCCGACTGGCCGCCAAACTCTCCTACACCAATATCGGATTCGCACTGGCTCCAAGGGAATTCGCGCTCTCAACGCTGCGAGACATCTACGGGGCCGCCTTGGGCTATCAGGTGGACGCCACTAACCTGCAGCGTGTACTGGCCCGGCGCGGGGTGATCACCGGTACCGGCACCACTGCGCACCCGGGCCGCAATGGGGGGCGGCCGGCGGCGTTGTACCGCTTCACCGATTCCCGGCTACGCGTGACCGACGAGTTCGCCGCGCTCAAGCCGCCGGGTATGCCGACTGGATTCTTAGAGCCCTCTTAAGGTAGAAACATCCCGATGACAACCGCGGACGGGGCCATCAGTCCCGAATGGATCGGCCGGGCCCCGCATGAGGATTTTCAACGCGGACTCCGGCCCGTGCTGCCGTCTCGGGATCCGTTCTACGAGCCGCCGGAGGGCTTCCGGCATGCCGCCCCCGGCACTGTGCTGCGCTCCCGCGACGTCGAACTGGGTTTCCTGGGCTTGATCCCGCAGCGGGTGCGGGCTACCCAGCTGCTGTTTCGCACCACCGACCGGCATGGCGAGCCGGAGGCCACCGTGACCACCGTGCTGGTACCAGCCGGGCATACCCACCGCCATCCGCGCCACGTGGTGTCCTATCAGTGCGCCATCGACGCGGTGTCCGCGCGCTGTTTCCCGTCGTATGCGTTGCGTCGCCGGGCCAAGGCGGTCGGGTCGCTGGCCCAACTGGAATTCCTGCTGATGGCCGCCGCCCTCGCCGAGGGATGGGTGGTGTCGGTTCCCGATCACGAGGGCCCCCACGGCATGTGGGGAACGCCGTATGAGCCGGGCCACCGGGTGCTCGACGGACTGCGCGCCACCCTGAACTTCGAGCGGTTCGGCCTTGCCTCGGACAGCAAGGTGGGGCTGTGGGGCTACTCCGGTGGCGGCCTGGCCAGCGCGTGGGCCGCCGAGGTGCACGACACCTATGCCCCCGAGCTCAATATCGTTGGCGCCGTGCTGGGTTCGCCGGTCGGAAACCTGGGTAACACGTTCCGCCGGCTCAACGGTACACAGTTCTCCGGGCTACCCGCCCTGGTGATTGCGGCGCTGGCCAAGACCTACCCCGCACTGCAGCGCGTGGTCGAGGAGCACGTCACCGACGAAGGCCGCGCCACGCTGCAACGCCTGGAGCGGATGACCACCCTGGAGGCGGTCATCCGGCTGTTCCGGGCCGATATGGACAACCTGCTGCGCCCACCGCTTGAGCAGGTGCTGAGCATGCCGGAGGTCAAGGACGTCTTCGAGGACCTCCGACTCGGCGGCACCGCACCGACGCCCCCGGTCCTGATCGTGCAGGCCGTGCACGACTCGGTGATCGCCGTCGACGACATCGACGAACTGGCCCACCTCTACGCCGAGGGCGGCGCGAAGGTGACCTACCACCGGGACATGTTCAGCGAGCACATGTTGCTGCATCCGATGTCGGCGCCGATGACGTTGCGCTGGCTCGCCGACCGCTTCGCCGACCGTCCGTTGGATGCCCACATCGTCCGGACCACATGGCCGACGCTGTTCAACCCGATCACCTACCCCGGCATGTGGCGACTGGGCCGAATCGTCGCCCGCGTTATGACCGGTGGGCGGGTTCCGTTCCGGCCGCTCTAGCAGGCTCGCCCGCCCACGGGTGCAGGTTCATCGGCGGGATCCTCGGATCCTCCGGCGGCCAGGCGCCCAGATCGTCGCGCGGCGTGGCCACTGTCATGAGCCCGTAGACCAGTGCCGCCAGCGCAGCCGGTAGCAGCAGAGTCACCGCTATCTGTAGAGGGTGGTGTCCCGGAAATACCGGCGGCGCCTCAGTGAAGTAGGCCACCCGGTTCTCCTGGGACAGCGCTGCCCCCGCGCGATCCGGGGTGCCGTAGCGCCAGTGCACCAGCCATGCGCCGACCCCCGCGGCGGCCGCCGCCGCACCCACCTGTCCGATCCACAGCGCGCCGGCGACCAGCGGACCACGGTGAGAGCGCCACTGCCACACCAGCACCGCCGAAACGATGGCCAGCATGGCCAGCAGACCGATGAGGATCGCCACGGCGACGAACTGGTTGTCGGCCTCCTTGCCGAGGAAGGCGTCAACCCGCTCACCTGATTTCGCCAGTCCGGTGATGGTGTGAATCGCCGGTGCGATCCAGGCCCACAGCGCGCCCAGCGCGGCGCCGCAGATCACCAGGCCCACAACGACATTCAGCGCGGCCACGCCACGGGAGCGACGCAACGGGCCGGTCATCGCTTGGCGTCCAGGTCAGCCGAGTCGACGTGCCCGTGCCGGGAACACTGCGCCCACCAGCCGTCCGGGCGTACCTGCACCACCATCCGCCGGCCGCACTCAGCACAGAACCGAGGCGGCTCCAGACCGAGTTGGGCGGTCATCGGCATGGCTTCACCATGCAGTTCGCCGGTGTAGATGTTGTAGATGCCAGCGGCCACCGGGGCCGACTGCTGATCGGTCATCATTTACAGGCTGGCATTGAGAGCCTTGATCGGCATCTGCAGATCGTCGAGTAGTTCCAGGTCGGCTTCGGCGGGCCGGCCCAGTGTGGTCAGGTAGTTGCCGACGATCACCGCGTTGATCCCGCCCAGAATGCCCTGCTTGGCGCCAAGATCGCCGAGGGTGATCTCACGCCCCCCGGCGAAGCGCAGCATCGTGCGCGGAAGCGCCAGACGAAACGCCGCGACGGCTTTGAGCGCTTCTGCCGCGGGCATCACCTCGAGGTCACCGAACGGCGTGCCGGGCCGGGGGTTGAGGAAGTTCAACGGCACTTCGTGCGGGTTGAGTTCGGCGAGTTCGGCGGCGAAGTCGGCGCGCTGCTCCAGCGTCTCCCCCATCCCGAGGATGCCTCCGCAGCACACCTCCATGCCGGCCTCGCGCACCATTTCCAGGGTGTCCCAGCGCTCCTCCCAGGTGTGGGTGGTCACCACGTTGGGGAAGAACGAGCGCGCCGTCTCCAAATTGTGGTTGTAACGGTGCACCCCCATCTCGGCGAGTCGGTCCACCTGCTCCCGAGTGAGCATGCCCAGCGAGCACGCGATGTGGATCTCGACCTCGTTGCGGATGGCTTCGATACCCGCGGCCACCTGCGCCAGCAGTCGCTCATCGGGACCGCGGACCGCCGCGACGATGCAGAATTCGGTGGCACCGGTCTTGGCGGTCTGCTTGGCTGCCTCCACCAGGCTGGGGATGTCCAGCCAGGCGCTGCGCACGGGTGAGGCGAACAACCCGGACTGGGCGCAGAAGTGGCAGTCCTCCGGGCACCCGCCGGTCTTGAGACTGATGATGCCCTCGACCTCGACCTCCGGACCGCACCAGCGCATCCGGACCTCGTGGGCCAGCGACAGCAGTTCCTCGAGACGGTCGTCGGGCAGCCGCAACACCTCGAGCACCTGGTCTCGGGTGAGTCCTTCGCCGCACTCGAGCACCTGCTCGCGGGCCTGGATCAACACGTCTGAGCTCGTCGGGACGGCTGCCTGGTTCACGCAGGACAGGTTAGTGCACCTGCTCACCCGACCAGCAGAATGGTCGCCCCGCTGGTCGGAGTCCACCTCAGAGAAGACCGGCAACCCATTCGTCGTCGAATGCCTGCCGACTCATCTCCGCGAAGTGCGGCGGGGTCAGTGAACCGGCCCCACCGGGCAGCACGGCTCGGACCGGAGCCAGCCGCGCCAGGGTGCCGCGGTTATAGGTTTCAGCGGCGCCTGGCTTCGCCGGCCAGCTGCCGATGACCAGGCCTGCGCAGGCCACGCCCCGGCGCTCAAGGGCTTCGACGGTCAGGGCGGTGTGATTGAGGGTGCCCAGTCCCGGCTCGCAGACCACAAGAACAGGAGCGGCCAACTCGACTGCGAGATCACGAAGGGTCACCGCACCGGCCGCGAGTTCCACCAGCAGACCGCCGGCACCCTCCACCAGGGTGAGCCGGCCGGGCTCATCGACGGCCCTGATCGCCGACACGATATCCGGCGCCGTCGGCAGCGGCCGACCGGCCAGCGCCGCGGCGGCCGCGGGGGCCAGCGGTTCGGGATATCGGGCCACCGAGACCAGCGTCTGCACCCCGGACAGCCGGGCCACCTCCGCGAGGTCGTCGTCGGGCATTCCGGTCTGGACCGGCTTGCACACCGCCACATCGATGCCGTTGCTGCGGGCGCAACTGGCCAGCGCGGCGGTCGCGATCGTCTTGCCCACCCCGGTGCCGGTGCCGGTCACGATGAGAATGCTCACCGGTCGGCGAGCACCCTGGTCAGTACCCGGCCGGCCAGGTCGAGTTCGTCGCCGGTCAGCGAAGCGTGTGCCGTCAGCCGCAGCCGCGATGTTCCGGCCGGAACCGTCGGCGGCCGGAAACAACCGACCCGCACCCCGGCTTCCAAACAGGCCGACGCCGCCGCGACCGCGGCGTCGGGGTCGCCCAGGATCACCGAGACCACCGCGGACGTCGGTGGTTGGTCACCGACTCCGCATATCTGCGCCAGAACGCCGGCGTGGTCGAGGACGGCCCGGGCCCGCCACGGCTCGTCGGCCAGAACCCGCAGCGCCCCCAGTGCCGCGCCAACCGCGGCAGGCGCCAGTCCGGTGTCGAAGATGAACGGTCTGGCGGTGTTGATCAGGTGGTCACGCACCGCCTCGGAACCCAGCACCGCGCCGCCCTGGCTGCCCAGCGCCTTGGACAGGGTGGTCGTCATCACCACGTCGGGCGCTCCGGCCAATCCGGTTTCGTGCAGCAAGCCTCGCCCGCCGGCGCCGCGCACTCCGAGGCCGTGCGCCTCGTCGACAAGCAGGACTGCGCCGTGGGCACGGCACACCTCATGCAACCGTTGCAGCGGCGCGAGCGCCCCGTCGGTGCTGAAGACCGAGTCGGTGACCACGACGGCGCGCTCCTCGTCCCGGCCGGCCAGCGCCACGGTGACAGCCTCGGCGTCGAGATGCGGGGTCACCACCACCCGCGCCCGCGACAACCGGCAACCGTCCACCAGCGAGGCGTGCGCGGCAGCGTCGGACACCACCAGTGAACCGGGACCCGAAAGGCTCACCAGCGCACCGAGATTGGCGGTGTAGCCGGAGGAGAACACCAGCCCCGCCGACGCCCCGACGAAGTCGGCAAGCGACTGCTCGAACTCCTCGTGCAATTCGGTGTTGCCGGTGACCAGCCGCGACCCGGTCGACCCGGCGCCCCAGGTTCGCAGGGCACGTACACCGGCGTCGATGACCTCCGGATGCTGCGCCAGGCCCAGGTAGTCGTTGGAGGCCAGATCCACCTGGCAGCCGTCCGCGGGACGTGGGTGCAGGGCCCGGCGCAGCCCGCCCTGTCGGCGCTGCTGCTGGGCCTCGTCCAGCCAGGCCAGCGGTGAAACCTCGGTCCCGGTCATTGCGTCTCTACCCTAGGTTGCCGGTGACTGTGACTCCGAACCGACGGCACGGGCAACCGCAACCATCGCCTCGGTGATCTGCGTGACCTCGACGTCAGTGCAGACGAACGGCGGCATCGCGTAGATGAGATTGCGGAACGGGCGCAGCCAGACCCCGTGATCCAGCGCTACCGGCGTGGCCACTGCCAGATCGACCGGCCGACGGGTCTCGATCACCCCGATCGCCCCACGCACCCGGACGTCGGCGACCTGCGGCAAAGCCTGGGCCTGCTGAAGCCCCCGCGCCAGACCGGCACCGATCGCCTCGACCCGGGCCCGCCAGTCCTGACCGATCAGCAACTCCACCGAGGCCACCGCCACCGCACAGGCCAGCGGATTGGCCATGAAGGTTGGGCCGTGCATCAGTGCCCCGGCCGGACCGGTGCTGATGGTCTCGGCGATCATCCGGGTGCACAACGTTGCGGCCAGCGTGATGTAGCCGCCGGTCAGCGCCTTACCCACACACATGATGTCCGGGGTGACCCCGGCGTGGTCGGCGGCGAACAGCTCGCCGGTCCGGCCGAATCCGGTGGCGATCTCATCGAAGATCAGCAGGACGTCGTTGCGATCGCAGATAGCCCGCAGGTCGACCAGGTACCGCGGGTCGTGGAACCGCATCCCGCCGGCCCCCTGAACCACCGGTTCGACGATCACCGCGGCGAGTTCATCCGCGCACGAGGACAATTGGGCTTCGAAGGCGTCCATGTAGTCGGGCTCGTAGTCGGTGGGGACCGCCGGGGCGAAGATCTGCTCAGCCACAACGTCGCGCCAGAGGCTGTGCATTCCGCCGTCGGGATCGCAGACGCTCATCGGGGTGAAGGTGTCCCCGTGATAGCCGGCCCGCCAGGTCATCAGCCTGCGCTTGCCGAGTCGGCCGGTGCTGCGCCAGTACTGCAACGCCATTTTGACCGCGACCTCCACGGCCACTGATCCGGAGTCGGAGAAGAACACCGTGTCCAGGCCTACCGGGGTGATGTCGACCAGCAGTTGGGCCAGTCGCGCGGCCGGTTCATGGGTCAGTCCGCCGAACATCACATGGTTCATCGTGTGCAGTTGCCGGGTGATGGCGGCATCGAGCACCGGGTGTCCGTGGCCGTGGATCGCCGTCCACCAGGAGGCCATGGCGTCCAGCACACCGATCTCGGTCCCGTCCCGGACGACGGTCAGCCAGGCCCCCTTGGCGCCCACCGCGACAACCGGCGGGACAGCCCCGGACCCGGCGCTGCCACCGATGGAGCTGTACGGGTGCCAGATATGCGCAGCGTCGATGGCGCTGATCTGCTGCGGAGTCAACGCCGACACGGGCGCCAGCCTAACGTCGGCCCATCCGCTGCGGATTTTCGGCGACGGAGAATTGATAGATTGGGCGGCAATCATGGCCACCCCCACATTGACCCGGCCGCCGGAGACCGCCAAGCCGGGCCGGTCCGACTTGCGTCCGACCGAAGCGCCGCCGGTGCGGCATCGGGCGGCCCTGTACCGGCACGATTTGGACGGTTTGCGCGGCATCGCGATCGCGTTGGTGGCGGTCTTCCACGTGTGGTTCGGCCGGGTGTCCGGCGGTGTGGATGTCTTTCTGGCGCTGTCGGGGTTTTTCTTCGGTAGTTCGCTGTTGCGCAACGTGCTGACTCCCGGCACCTCGCTGTCGCCGTGGCCGCACCTCACGCGGCTGGCGCGACGATTGCTGCCGGCGCTGATCGTGGTACTTGCGGCCTCCGGGGTGCTCACCGTCCTGGTGCAACCGCAGACCCGATGGGAGACATTCGCCGACCAGACCCTGGCCAGTCTGGGCTACTACCAGAACTGGGAGTTGGCGGCGACCGCGGCGGACTACCGCCGCGCGGGCGAAGCGGTGTCGCCGCTGCAGCACATCTGGTCGATGTCAGTCCAGGGCCAGTTCTACCTCGCCTTCCTGGTCCTGGTCCTGGTGGTCGCTGCGCTGCTGCGCCGGCTACTGAGCCCGAAGTGGCTGCGCGCGGTGTTCCTCGTGCTGCTGGGGGGCCTGACCATCGCTTCCTTCGTCTACGCGATCATCGCCCACCAGACTGATCAGGTCACCGCCTACTACAACAGCTTCGCCCGGGCCTGGGAGCTGCTGATCGGCGTCCTGGTCGGCGCGCTGTTGCCGTTCATCACGTGGCCGATGTGGGTGCGAACGCTGCTGGCCACGGTGAGTCTGCTGGCGATCCTGCTGTGCGGCGCGGTGATCGACGGCGTCCACCAGTTCCCCGGCCCCTGGGCGCTGGTCCCGGTAGGCGCCACCATGCTGTTGATCCTGGCCGGCGCCAACCGGGCCGCCAGGCCCTCGACCGCCGGGCGGCTGCCGCTGCCCAACCGGCTGCTGGCCACCCGCCCGCTGGTCAAGCTGGGCGCAATGGCTTACGCGCTGTATCTGTGGCACTGGCCGCTGTTGATCTTCTGGCTGGCCTACACCGGCGGCACTCGCGCCACCTTCGGCGAGGGCCTGGCGATCCTGCTGGTGTCCGGGGTGCTGGCGTATCTGACCATGCGGCTCGTCGAAGAGCCTCTGCGCTACCGCCGCCCCGCCACCGGGTCAAGCGGCTGGAAGGCCGACGTTCCCCGGCTGAGCCGGCTGAGCCGGCTGAGCCGTTCGAGGGTCGTCGGGGGCACCGTGGTGCTGCTGCTCGCCGTGGCGCTGACTGTCACGTCGTTCACCTGGCGCGAGCACATGGTTCATCAGCGCACCTACGGCAAGGAGTTGGCCAGCCTGGCACCGGACGGCTATCCCGGGGCGCGGGCGCTTGTCGACGACGCCCGAGTGCCGGATCTGCCGTTCCGGCCCACCGTCCTGGAGGCCGGAGACGACGTCCCGCCGTCCACCAACGACGGCTGTATCAGCGATTTCGACAACGTTGGGATCATCAACTGCACCTACGGCGATCTGACGGCGAGCAGGACCATCGCCCTGGCGGGCGGTTCACACGCCGAGCACTGGATCACCGCACTGGACATCCTCGGCAAGGAGCACAACTTCAAGGTCGTCACCTACCTGAAGATGGGCTGCCCGCTGACCACCGAACAGCAGCCTCTGGTGATGGGCGACAACCGCCCCTATCCGAAGTGCCGGCAGTGGAATGAGCGGGTGATGACCAAGCTGATCAAGGATCGGCCCGACTACGTGTTCACCACGTCGACCCGGCCGTGGAACACCAAGCCGGGCGACACCATGCCCGCCAGCTACGTCGGGATTTGGAAGAAGCTGTCGGAGAACCAGATTCCGATTCTGGGTATGCGGGACACACCCTGGCTGACCCGCAACGGAGAGCCGTTCATTCCAGCGGACTGCCTGGCCGACGGCGGGGACGCCCAGACCTGCGGGGTGAAGCGTTCCAAGGTGCTCTCCGACAGTAACCCGACCCTGGATTTCGTCGACCGGTTCCCGATGCTCACAGCCCTCGATATGAGTGACGCAGTCTGTCGCGAGGACCTCTGCCGCGCCGTCGAGGGCAACGTACTGGTCTACAACGACGCCCATCACCTGTCCGCGAGCTACATGCGCACCATGACTCCCGAACTCGGCCGCCAGATTGGCGAGGCCACCGGCTGGTGGTGACCCGCAGGCCGGGGCGCGGGTGGCTCGCCGCCACCTTTTCTCGTGCTGGTCAGCCCACGCGAGGCCGTCGACGCCGATAGGGTCTGACCATGCCGCCGCGCGAAGCTCCCAGGGCAGTGTGGCCCGGGACGTCCTATCCCCTCGGCGCGACCTACGACGGCGCCGGGACCAACTTCTCGGTGTTCTCCGAGGTAGCCGAGAAGGTGGAGTTATGCCTGATCGACGAGAGCGGTACCGAGACCCGGATCAACCTCGACGAGGTCGACGGATTCGTCTGGCACGCTTACCTTCCGACCGTCGCGCCAGGCCAGCGCTACGGCTTCCGGGTACACGGCCCGTGGGATCCCGCCAACGGCCTGCGCTGCGATCCAAGCAAGTTGCTGCTGGACCCCTACGGCAAGTCGTTCGAGGGAAACTTCGACTTCACCCAGGCGCTGTACTCCTACGATCTGGCCGGCGGCGACGAACCGCCGCGGGTCGACTCGCTGGGCCACACCATGACCAGCGTGGTGATCAACCCGTTCTTCGACTGGGGCTCCGACCATGCCCCGCGGGTGCCCTACCACGAGACGATCATCTATGAGGCGCACGTCAAGGGAATGACTCAGACCCATCCGCGCGTTCCCGAGGAACTCCGCGGCACCTACGCCGGGCTGTCCCACCCGGCGGTGATCGACCATCTCAAGTCGCTGAACGTCACCGCGATCGAACTTATGCCGGTGCACCAGTTCATGAACGACAAGCGGCTGATCGATCTCGGGTTGCGGAATTACTGGGGCTACAACACTTTTGGCTTCTTCGCTCCGCATCATCAGTACGCGGCCAACAAACGCGCCGGCGGGGAGGTCGGCGAGTTCAAGAACATGGTGCGGACCTTCCACGAAGCCGACATCGAGGTGATCCTCGACGTGGTCTACAACCACACCGCCGAGAGCGACCACATGGGACCGACCGTCAACTTCCGGGGCATCGACAATGCGGGCTATTACCGGCTGCTGGATTCGGATCTACGGCTCTACAAGGACTTCACCGGAACCGGAAACAGCCTCAACGTCCGCCACCCGCACACCCTGCAACTGATAATGGATTCGCTGCGCTACTGGGTGCTGGACATGCACGTCGACGGCTTCCGGTTCGATCTGGCCTCCACCCTGGCCCGGGAGTTCTACGACGTGGACCGACTGTCGGCGTTCTTCGACATCATCCAGCAGGACCCGGTGATCAGCCAGGTCAAACTCATCGCAGAACCGTGGGACGTCGGCGAGGGTGGTTACCAGGTAGGAAACTTCCCCAGCCTGTGGACCGAATGGAACGGCAAGTACCGCGACACAGTTCGCGACTACTGGCGCGGAGAACCGGCAGCCCTGGGCGAATTCGCCTCCCGGCTCACCGGGTCCTCAGACCTGTATGAAGCCACCGGACGGCGACCGAGTGCCAGCATCAACTTCGTCACCTGTCACGACGGCTTCACCTTGGCCGACCTGGTGTCCTACAACAACAAGCACAACGACGCCAACGGCGAGGACAACCGGGATGGCGAAAACCACAACCGTTCGTGGAACTGCGGGGTGGAGGGTCCCTCCGAAGACCCGGAGATCATCGAACTGCGGCACCGCCAGATGCGCAACATCATGACCACCCTGATGATCTCCCAGGGCACCCCGATGATCAGCCACGGCGACGAGGTCGGCCGCACCCAGCACGGCAACAACAACGGGTACTGCCAGGACAATGAGATCACCTGGATCAACTGGTCCGACGCCGACCAGTACAACGACATTTTGGAGTTCACCCGCAAGGTGACCACCCTGCGGGCCAAGCACCCGGTGTTCCGGCGGCGGCGGTTCTTCGACGGCCGACCGTCGCAGAGCACCCATCACATGCGCGATATCTACTGGCTCACCCGCCACGGTGTCGAGATGACAGCCGACGACTGGCATTCCGGCATCAAGTCGGTGGCGGTCGGCCTCAATGGCGAAGCACTGCGCGAACCGGACGCCCGCGGCGAACGCATCATCGACGATTCGTTCCTGCTGTGCTTCAACGCCCATGCCTACTCGGTGGAATTCGTCATTCCCGAAAGCCCTTACGTCCAGGAGTGGCAGGTGGTCATTGACACGTTCGTCCCGGCCGGCGGCACCGAGCATCGGGTGGCGGCCGGGAACGCACTGACCGTGCAGGGTCACTCGGTCGTCGTGCTTAAAAGGACTGCCTGATGGGAACAGGCTCTTAAGTCAGGTACCGGTAAGCCGGCGATCCCGGTTCGAGGGCTTCGACTTGGATTCCCGAGGCTGCCATCCGGGCCCGCAGGCCGTCGTAGTCGGCCGCCGAACCGAGCTCGATGCCGACCAGCGCCTCACCGGTCTCCCGATTGTTGCGTTTGACGTACTCGAAGAGTGTGATGTCGTCGCCCGGACCGAGAATCTCGTCCAGGAAGCGGCGCAACGCGCCGGGTTCCTGCGGGAAATCGATCAGGAAGTAGTGCTTGAGACCCTTGTGCACCAAGGACCGCTCCAGCACCTCGCCGTAGCGGGAGACGTCGTTGTTGCCGCCCGAGATCAGGCACACCACAGTCGATCCCGGCTCCACCTCGGCTTCCAGCAGCCCCGCTACCGACAGCGCACCGGCCGGTTCGGCGATGATGCCTTCGTTTTGGTAGAGGTCGAGCATCGCGGTGCATACCGCGCCCTCGTCGACGGTGGTGACCGACACCATGTCCCCCGCGGCGGCCAGCGCCTGATAGGTCAGTGTGCCTGCCCGTTTGACGGCCGCCCCGTCGACGAACTGGTCGACGACATCCAGGGTCACCGGGCCGCCCGCGGCCAGCGCGGCCATCATCGATGCCGCACCGGCCGGCTCGATGCCGCGCACCGCGGTGGTCGACGTCCGCTCGGCCAGGTAGGTGGTGACCCCCGCGATGCAGCCGCCCCCGCCAACCCCCACGATTACCAGGTCGGGCTCGGTGTCGAGCTGGTCGAGGATCTCCACCGCAATGGTGCCCTGCCCGGCCATGGTGCGCGGGTCGTCGTACGGCGGAACCAGGGTGGCCCCGGTACGCGCGACGTCATCGAGGGCGGCGGCGGCGGCTTCGTCGTAGCTGGCGCCCCCCACGATCACCTCGATGAACTCGCCGCCGTGGTAGCTGATCCGGTCGCGCTTCTGGCGCGGGGTCTTGGCCGGGACGTACACCCGCCCGTGGACCCGCATGTGCCGACAGGCCAGAGCGAAACCCTGAGCATGATTGCCCGCCGAGGAGCACACCACACCGGCACCGAGTTCCTGGTCGGTGAGCTGCATCAGCAGGTTGTAGGCGCCGCGCAGCTTGTAGGACCGCACACTCTGCAGGTCCTCACGCTTGAGGTAGACCTGCGCCCCGGTGATCGCCGATAGGCGGTCGCTGTGTTCCAGGGGGGTACGCGCCACGACGTCGGCGATGCGCCGGGCTGCCTCGTCGATGTCGGCGGCGCACAACGGCGATGCGACGCGACTCTGACTCAACTCGGCGGACACCGGTTAATGGTGCCACCGCGCGCCAGGATTCAGTGAATCGGGGTCAGCACGAAGACGGGGATCTCACGATCGGTTTTGCGCTGGTAGTCGGCGTAGTCGGGCCACACCTCCACCGCGCGCCGCCACCAGGCGGCCTTCTCCTCGCCGAACACCTCGCGGGCCTGGTACTCGGCCGACCCGGTGCCGTCCTGCAGTTCGACCCGCGGGTGCTTGATGATGTTGTGGTACCAGACCGGGTGCTTGGGCGCGCCGCCCAGGGAAGCGACGACGGCGTACTCACCGCTGTGCTCCACCCGCATCAGTGGTGTCTTGCGGATCTTGCCGGTCTTGGCGCCGATGGTGGTCAGCAGGATGACCGGCTTGCCCTTGAGTTCGGTGCCCTCGGTCCCCCCGGAGGCCATGTACAACTCCGCGTTCTCCCGCGCCCAGTCAGAGGTACTCGGTTCGTAGTCTCCAGTCAGCGGCATGGATTTCAGCCTAGCGACGCCACGCAGCCTGGTGCCGCGAATCCTGTCGGCCACCCCGACTAGCGTGTCGAATATGAGTTCGATCACTGATGTGTTCGCCGGCTTGGACGCAGCCGTCGCGGCAGTCGGCGAACTGGACTTGGTTGCTTTACCGCTCGCGGAGTTGGTGGAGGTACTCGACCGGCTCGAAACAGCGCGGCGACGCGCGACCGCGTTCGCCTATGACGCCGCCGCCGCGGTCGATCGGCGCGACGAGCAGGCGCTCGGAGCCAAGAGTCACCGGATCATCGCCGACGCGGTGCGGGTCAGTCCAGCAGAGGCCACACGGCGGATACACAGCGCGGGTCGATTGGCACCACGCACCACCTTGACGGGCCAGCCCGTGCCGCCCGACTTGCCGGCCACCGCAAAGGCCTGGCACGCCGGGATGCTCGACGGCGAGCACCTGCGCGTCATCGAGAGGTTCTTCCGCGACCTGCCGGAACACGTCACCCCGGCTGACGCCGTCGCAGCCGAGACATTTCTGGCCGAACACGCCGCGCTTCTGCGGCCCGACCAACTGGACAAGCTGGCCGGACAGTTGGCGCTGCGGCTCAATCCAGACGGAAACTTCTCCGATGCCGACCGGGCCCGCAAACGCGGTTTCAGCTGGTGCGGCGGCCAGGGGCCCGACGGGATGAGCACCGGCAGGCTGATAGCAACACCCGAACTTCGGGCCATGCTCGAGGCGTGGATGGCCAAGTTCGCCGCCCCCGGCATGTGCAACCCCGATGACCAATCCCCCGTCGTCACAGGCGAACCCAGCCAGGCAGCCCAGGATAACGACACCCGAACCCACGCACAACGCCAACACGACGCACTGACCGCCCTGGCTCGCGGGCAACTCGGTGATCCCAAATGGGGCCAGCACAACGGCTTACCCGTCACAGTGATCGTCTCAGCCACCTTGCAGCAACTACACACCGCGGCCGGCGTGGCCGTCACTGCAGGCGGCACCCTGCTGCCCATACGCGACGTGATCCGGATGGCCTCACACGCCTTGCATTATCTGTGCGTCTTCGACCAGCACACGGATCGGCCACTGTTGATTCAACTAGACGCATCAACTGTCTAGATGGTGTTGGGATCCCTACTGCGCCGGTGAACCGCCAACGCTAGCCCGATCTCCGAGAGCAACTGCTTGTCCGGCACCGAGCCGCTGTACTCCCGCAACATGCGCTCCACGATTGCGGCTTCGGCGGCATCAAAACGGGTATCGAGAGCAGCAATCACGGCTTCGATATCCACCCGTCGAGACTATGGCTCCGGATCTCGATGCGGGTGGCAGTTCTGCCGTCTAAAAGACGAACCCCCGACGCGACGACGACGCCGTACGGCCCTCACCAGTCCGACGCGGCCGCTGCGGCCGCGCCATTGTCGAGCCCAAGATCGCCAAACTCGCGGCGATCAACGCGCTCGATCCCGGCGCGCTCTTTCGATCCCACGCGAACATCGAGCCGAGCGGACGCTGCCGAGCACTGAGCACTCCGCGAGTGAGTTCAAGTTGTCCACGGTGCCGGATCGTCCCTTCGGCGATCCCGTCGAACATCAACCCGGCCGCCACCGCGACGTCATGGGAGCCGATCATCGTCGGCCGCAGCCGAGCCCCGGCCCAATCACACTCCGCGAGAGCTCCGGCGTTGTCGATCACCACCGCGCGCACTCCACTGTTGACGCGCTCGGAGATCCACTGCGGCACCCACGCCACTCCCGGCCTGGTGTCGTACCACTCAACGTGCCACTTGCCGTCCGGCCGTTTACCGGCCACGCAGATCGTCGCCGCGTCACGGCTAGGAGGGACGTCGCAGCCGATCGCAAGATCCGACACCGGCACCGACTCCGGATCGGCCAACGAATCCCAAGTATCAGCGGAGAACAGAGCGAGCTCCGACGATCGCGGCACCCACATGCTCAACCGCTCGGCCATGAACGCATCCACCGGCAGCACCGCACGATCGTTGACGATCGCGTCGATGGACACCCGGCCGCACGCCACCGCAGGATTCACCCGCACCCACAACTCCCGATCATCAATATCGGATCCATACGGCGCGCACCACTCCCAATAAGCAAGCCGCGGATTCAACCCGTCGATCGCCGACTTCCGCAGAGTCTCAAACGCTTCGGAGTCGTGCGTCGGCCCCGGCGCCGTCCCGAACCACATGCTCTGCGCGTGCGGCCGGCTGAACGTCGTCGGTTGCAGCGCAGCGACTTCGGCGGCCGGGAGATCCCCGCACTCGTCGATGATCAGCCGGTCGATCGCCAAGCCGCGACCCGCGCTCGCGCTCCTGGTGGTGAATTGGATACGGGAGTCATCATCGAGCTCGATGAACTCGCAACCGGGAGCTTGCGAATACTTCCGCACCCGGCGCTCTAAGTCCTTGTGCGATCGCACTACTTGCCACAGTCGCCGAAACGCATCCGAGGACGTCCGCGATGCGTGAGCGGTGTGCAGGATCGTCTCGCCCAGGACGAACAGCCCGAACAACTCGATCGCCGTTTGAATCTGATTTTTGCCGTTCTGACGAGCCAGACAGCAGCACATCTGCGTGGCTGAGAACGTGCCGTCACGCTCACGCAGCGCGCCGAGAATGATCTGCCGTTGGAACTCGTCCAAACCGATCCCATAAGCGAGCGAGAGCTCCACGCAATCGCGGCCGAGCTCCTCGTCGCCGTCCGGCACCCGGCTAAACGTCGGTGGACAGTCCGTCACGCACCACTCCGTCTCTTACGGCGCGCGGCGATCTCGTCAACCCGCGACGTCGCATCGGCCGGAGCCCACTTCGACAGCGCATCGAGCACTTGCCGGTACTCCCGCGAGCAGCTTGCGAGATCCCGAGCCGGTGTCTCCGGATCGCTGAGAACACCCTCTAGACGGCTCCTGAGAGCCTCTAGACGATCCCTGTCGGAGAGACCCCCACCATCGGCCTTTTCACCGCGCGTTCTTTCCCCTACGCCCTCAGGAACGGCGCTGCGAGCACCCCCAGGCCCGATAGCCCCACCCGTCTTGCGCGGTGTCACCCGAGTACTCCGGAGTTGCGGCCGATCGAGCCGGATCCTGTTGCACCCGCACGCTTGTTACAGATCGCATGAGCCGGACGCCATAAGCCTGAGTGATCGCGGCCGTTGAGTCTGCTCGTCGGCGTTGAGTGATCCACGGTGAAACTCATCGGATCCGGATACTTCAACTCAAGCCGGATGGGTGCTTGGCAAAAACAACACGGCTCCCCGGCACGGACTCGCTGCGCTACTCGTCGGCGTGCGTGATCGCGGAGCGACTTCGATGCGAACGGCACGGTTTACCCCTTCCGGTGGGTGATCCCGGCTCGGTGGCGGCAACCCATAATTTTCGTCACCACCGAGCCGGGATCGTGAGCGCGCTCGGCCCGTCCACCGAACGGTGGCGCTGCTCAGCTTGTGGGTGCATTACTCGTCGCGGATGAGTTCGTCGGGACGGTGCCAGCTTGATCCGCCGTCGGCCCACCGCACTTCGACGATCGGCTCGCGCTCTTGCGATGCGACGGTGGCGATGGTGCCGACTCGTCCGTTAAGAGTGACGGTGGTGCCGATCCTGCGGCGTGCGCGAGACTTCACGGTGACTCCTGTTCGTTGGTGCTGCCGAGCTCGCGCAGTGCGTTCTCCATCCGGCTTGCGAACACCCGCTGCCACGTCTGCTCCGGCTCGGGTTGTGCGAGTTGGTGAAGCATCCGGTGGAGAAACTGTTGGTTGTCGTACTCCGCTTTGCTCATCACCGCTCCATCAGTTCGGCGTAGCGGCGTGCCTGATCGGGTGTCGGTGAGTTGAAGCCGGATCGCTTGACGATCTGTTCTGCTTCCTCGTCTCGCGCGTTCTGCTCGGCCGTGATCCGGCTAACGGTTGCCATGAAGTCGGCGAGCGTCCGGTGCAAACACGGCTTGATCCCAGCGCGAGCCAATCGCCACGCATCGGCGCTCTTGCGGTTGTCGAGCAGATCCCGTTCGGTGATCGCGGTGGTGAGATCGGCGAGTGTAATCCCGGCACCGAGCACCATCACCTTGTGCTCTTGGCGGTAGCGCAACCCGGTAGCTGACATGAGCGCACCGAAACCGGCAGCGGCAGAGTCCAATCGCCGCGCGGCGCTCGCGGCTTCAACCCACATCCGGTGATGCTCCGGATTGACGAGATCGGCCGGCCGCATCTCGTGCAAGATCTCCACGCCGGAGAACACGTCATTGGCGGCGACGTCGGCCAGGAGCTCCCCGTCGCCGGAGACGGCTTCGCTCCACTGCTCGGTGAAGTAGTTCGCGTTAGCGGTGACAGCATCACCGACCATCACCCGGCGTTGAGTCTCTGCGGCCGGGTAGATCCCGCCGAGCTCCAACTGTTGAAGCGTGGAGAGACGTCGCACGGCTTCATCATCGAGTGGATCCTTACCGGCGATCACCGCTTCAAACGTCGCTTGCGTGAGCCTTGCTGCGGTGTCGGAGCCACCGAGAGCGGCGATCGTCTGCTTGACCCGTTCGGCGTCGGCGAGAGCGGTGAGATACGGCTGCGGTGGCTCCACGCCGAGCTCCCGGCATACGCGCTCCAGCGTGCCGACGTGGACGGCTGCGTTGTTGTCGAACATCCTGATCCTTTTCAGTCGGTGGGTTTGCCGTTGATGTGAGCGATGAGCTTGCGCATATCCCGGGTGGTGTCATCACCGCGCGCCTTGTCCACCACTGCCGAGAACTCGGCGTCTGTCATGGCGGCGAGTTTGGCGATCAGTGCCGGATCGTCCTGCGGTGCCGGTGCCGTCACGGTGTCCGTCCTTCGATGTGCTCGGTGAGTGCTGTCCTGTCGATGAGCCACCGTCCGGCGATGATGCGGCCACCGAGATCCGGTGCGCGACGTCGCGCTTGGCGCTTGGAGACGCCGAGCTCGGTGGCGGCCTGCTCGATTGGCACGGTTGGTTGCACAACATCAGCATCGTGATCCGGAGCGGAGCGGACGTCCGATTGTCCGGTTGCGGACATTGCGGCGTGGAGCTCGGCGGCGAGCGTGGCGTAGTCCCGGCTTAAAGGGAGTCCACTTGATCGGCGTGCACGCTCGGCGATCAGGACGGCTTCGCAGAGTGTCCGAGCGGCGGTGCCGTGGACGATCACGACACCGCCGACTCGTGTTAATCCGTCCACTATCGGGTGTCCCTGCTAGCGGTGACAGACGGAGCTTCGGAGAGCCCGAAACGCTCTGAACTGCGAATAGCTCCGATAGCACCGGTCTCCGGTATGACGCCATATATGTGTGCGCGTAGGGGGATACAGATAATCGGTGCTATCGGTGCTGACGGGTGCTCAATCATCGTCATCACCACCGGCATCGGTAGCGGCCAACGCGATCCCTTTACGCCACTTCTTGCCGTTAACCGACTGTGCCGGTACCGGGTAGCCCTTGCTCGTCAGCGCGAGCCCGAACGCTTTGAGGCTCATCTGCTCGGCACCGTCGATCACGCGCCATTTCTCCCACTGATCGAACAGTTGGCCGGTGACGCTTTGCACAGCCGGTGAGATCACGCAGCACTCGGAGATGAACCGTGCGATCGCGTCGGAGTCCGATTGGTATTTGTCGGTGGCTGCGATCACCACGGCCGGCTCATCGAGTCCGCGCTCCTGGTACTGCCGCCACCCGTCGATCGCCCACGACAGGATCGCGTCGGCGTCGAGCTCCAGGCGCTCACCGAGCTCGGGATCCTGCTCGTCGGCCGGGATCGTCACATCGAACGGCACGACACGGATCCGACGCCATATCGCCGGATCGTCGCCGGACACTCTCGGCAGATGGTTCGTGATGAGCGTCGCGGTGTGACTCGGATCGAACTCAACGAAGTCCTGCCGCATCCGGCGCGCGCGGATCCGATCGCCACCCGTTAGCCGCTTCATCGTGGCTTCTGCCAACCGTCGATCCTTGTCGGACTCCGACACCGACACCCACCGAGCTCCGCGCAGATCGAGCTCCCCTGTCGGGTGTGCTCCTTCGCGGTGCATGAACAGATCCGGCTCGGCAGTGATCGCGTAATCACCGAGAGCCCAACGGATCACTCTGTCGATCACACTCTTACCGTTGGCGCCGGTGCCGGTGAAGATCGTCAAGACGTTCTCGCGCACCGTCCCGAGCAACCCGAGCCCGACGAGCCGTTGCACATAGGAGCGCACCGACTCATCCGGCAGCACCCGGCCGAGAAACGTCTCCCACAGCTCCGAGCGCGCGTCGGCGGCATATGCACCACGGCAGATCTTCGTTATCGCGTCAGACGGCGAATGAGAGCGCAATTGGAGCGTCCGGAGATCGAGCGTGCCGTTAGCGACGTTGAGCAGAAACGGATCGGCGTCGAGATCGGCCACCGTCGCGGCGAATTGCTCGAGCGCGGCGGCGATGGACAGCACTCCGGAGACACCCGTCGCGGACTCGCACTTGCGGACGTCGCTGCGGAGCTCTTTGTCATCGAGTGATGCCGAGAGCGCGATGCGGAGCTCGGAGAGCACGTTGCGGATCGCGCGACCGCGCTCGTCCGGTACGAACCGGGAGCCGTCCCAATCGTGCCAACCGATCCCGGCGACGTGGAGCATCTGTCCGCGATAACGGTTGGCGAGCCGGTAGGCGATCCGCGCTTGTCCACGATGGACGTCGGCCGGCCGCGGATCCTGCTCGTCTTGCTCGATCCACTCCCGGTACTCGTCGGTGCGATCGTTGTCGAATGTTGTCACTGTGCAATCCGTTTCAGATACGGCCGCGCGGCGTAGAAGCTGCGGCGCTGGGAGATTTCTTGGGAGATCGCGCGCCAATCGTGATCTTTGGAGATCTCGGTGGCGGCGTCGGCGAGAGCTTCTTGCGCGCACTCCATCCGGAGCGCGTGGTGGCGTGCGGCGTCGAACAGTGCGAGCCACTTGAGCGGATCCTCGGCCGGGAGCGCGCACCACGCCGGTGTCCCGGCGATCGGCCAACTATCGGCGTGCGCCAGGAGCGGAGCGACGAACTCGGCCACGCTCCACCACGACACCGAGCGAGCGGAGATCGGATCAGTCTTCATCACCGCCGCGTCCATCCGTCGATGTGGCTGCCGAGCGCCCGGTAACGCTGCATGAATAGCTCGACTGCCGGATAGCGGTCGGTATCCTCCGGCGGGACGCTTGACGCCGCATACGACAACGCCGCGAGCAGCCCGTCGCAGGCTCGGCCCCAAGCCGATAGTTCAACGGCACGCGCCGCTACCCGCATGGCGTGTTCTTCGCGTGATTCGGCAGTGGATTCGGCGTTTGGCTCCAACACGATCGGCTTCAACGTCGCCATCGTTGCGGCGTCACCGCTATCGGTGACGGCGCTCTGATGGTCGTCTCGCCACCGCAGCGGAGCGCCGTACCGATCCGGCGGTGCTACGCAGTGCGGCCACTGCGGAGACTTCGCCGACTTCGATCCCTTGCGGTTGCGCACCACAACTTCATCGAGCCCGAGCTCCGCACCGATCCGGTTGCAGTGCGCGGCGAACACCGGCCCGTGCCCGTGGTAGGACTCCTCGTTGACGTCCGGCTCGTGCTCCATGACGTGCTGGTGAATCATCTCGTGCAGCAGAACGTCTTTGACGAGTTGAAGTCGGCCGGCTGCGGAGATCCCGGTGCGCCGGATCATTGGGTGCGTCCCGACTAGCAGGGACGGCCGGAGCTTGATCTCTAAACGTGAGCCCCAGGACGAGACCGAGCAGCACTGTCCGAGGATCGTCGGAGCGGACGGCTCTGTGAGCGTGATGTATGGCAGCACCATCCGGCCGTCGAAATAGCTTTCGTTGCAGTCACACCAATGCTCACGCAGCACGATCAGCGTGTCACGCATAGACGGGACGGCGTGCTGCTCGATCCACTCCCAATACTCGATCCGCTGTCCGGCCACCGGCTGCGGCAGCGTGCTCTCCACGATCGAGCTCACTGCACATATCCTTCGGCGTAATTGGCTTGTTCTTCGTCCCACCGTCCGGCGATCCTGCGAAGAATCTCCTTCTCGCTACGCTCGGCGATCTCGGTGAGCCGCAGAGCTTCAGGATCAATCCACCGCTCGATCGCGGCCGAGACGATCTCTCGCAACTTTGGTGTCGGGATCGCATCGACCTCAACGCTCTCGCCGACGAACTTCGCTGCCCGGGAGTCGGATTGCTTCGTCGGCCGCGTCGGTAGAGCGAACTCGTCGATCTGCTCCGGCGTCACCGCGATCCGCTCAAACGTCAGCTCGATGTGAGGCGGTATGAACGAGCGAAGCTTGCGCTTTGTGTCCTCCCACGCCGCTACTCCGCTCGGATCGTGATCGCCGAGTTGATAGATGATCGCTGGTTTACAGTCGTCGGCGATCTCGTCGGCCGTCTCGTACAAGAACGTGTCCGACGGGAATCCCTTAGCGATCATCAGTGGCACGTCGTACTGCTCGGTGATCGGCAGCACCGCACCGCGTATGGCGTCCTTCTCGCTCCACACTTCGACGTGCACCGGCTGATCGGCCCACAGTGCGCGCCGGTAGCTCGCGGCAGTGACTAGCAGAGCACCCTCGGCGCTATGCCACGTTCGCGGCTTGAGCCGCAGCCGGGATCCGTCAGTGATCCAGTCGTAAGGCAGATCACCGGAGCGACGAAGCTTCAGAGCGCGGCGTTGCACCACTTTGTAGCCGCGCTCCGACTTCGGCACCAGGCCGCGCGTCATCACCCGGTAGAACACACCGCGCACCGACACCGGCCGCTCCGCTTCGGCGACTTCGTAGATCGCTGCGTCGATCTCCGCGAGCTCGGCGTTAGTCCTGCGGTGACGCTTTACCGCACTAGTGCCGTATACCGGAGTCACTGCTCGGCCGTCCGCGCTCGGCACACCGGCCCCATATGCAGCGCCACCGACTTCGCAGCAACGAGCGGCTGATTGCAGCGGACACACCGCAGACTCAGCCGGTATCCGAGCCGCTCCGCTTCGGCCAACACCCACGCTTCGTAGCGATCCTCGGCTGTAACCGGCTCGTGCCATGAACCATTCCGTGGACGGTGGCGATTATGATCGGTAGCTACGAGTGGAGTCGTGGAGAGTGCCGGGATCGCATCAGCGACCCGGTGCTTTTCTTTTCTCATCCCGCGTCCACCACCGGCAGCGAGAAGATCGCGGCGATAGCGTCACGCTGCTCCGGAGTGAGCGGCGGCCACGCATCAACAGCCTTACGGATCTCGGCGCGGATCTCCGGCGTGATCGAGCCGGCCGGTGCAACGAGATCCTGCTTGAGTGCTTCAACATCGGCTCGAGCGATCCGGATGAGCCGGGATCCTCTGAGCCGGTGAGCTTTCAGAGTGCCGTCAGCGATACGACGGCGAATGAATCGGGTTGACGTGTTGAGGATCCGAGCGGCCGTAGCAACGTCCACGTCGGCCGAATCCACGTCCACAGAACAGATAGACATACGAAACGCTCCAAGCGAAGTAGTGGATTACTTCGGCTGTTGGCGTTTCGCCACACCGCCCATTTCGGGAAGTGGCTCTGATCTTTGTCAGAGTGTCCAAGCCTCGTGCGTGCCGTTACCGTTTCGGTCAGACCACGCGCTGTCTCCGAGTGTACGGCGGTTACACGATGTTGACGGGAGACTCCGCGACTGCTCGGCGTGTCACGCGAGTTTCGGCGCCACCGGCACGAGATCCGTGCGAAACGCTTGCCGTGCTCCCTGCCCCGGCAGGATCGTCGCCGTCAGCAGCTTGTCGATCACCGCGCGCTTGCGATCAAGCGAGAGCGCATCGAAACGCTTCTCAGCGAGCACCAGGCGCTCGTCGTCCGGCAGCGCGTAATACTCGTCGCGCTCATGCTCGTCCGGCAGGACACCATCGAGCACCGAGCCACCGTTAGCGGCATCCAACTGCGCGTTGATCTCAGCGATGCGCTCCTTGATCTCAGCAGCGGCGGCTTTGATCTGCGCGAGCGGCATATCCGGATCGGAGAGTGCCGTGGTGAGCTCGACTTGCCGCTCTGCCAACGCTTTCTTGCGGAGCCGGAGCTCGGCGAGCGCAGGACTGTCCGGCTCTGCGGTGAGCGCGATCGTCTCCGGCCGCGACAGATACTCCACGACGTGCCCGATCACCCACGCATCGACGTGAGCGACTTGACGGCTGACACCGTTGCACTTGCGGCACCCGTAGATCGGCCGGGAGCCGTGCGTGGAGCGGGTGACGTGGATCCGGTAACCACACTTGCCGCAGAGCGCCAACCCGGTGAGCAGATATTGGCGTCCGTATCCGTTCACCGGCCGGATCACCCGCGCCGGATCCTTCAGGATCGCCGTCACGCCGCGATAGACGTCCTCGTCCACGATCTGCGGCCAACTACCCCTGCCGACTTCTTCGCCGTTGTAGACGCGGATTCCGGCGTTGCGCGCGTTGAGCAAGATCATGCGGAGAGTCGTCGCAACCCACGGCTTACCCTTCACCGTTGTTACGCCGAGCTCGTTCCACTCCTTCGTGATCCCGATCAGGCTCCGGCCGGAGAGCACTCCGGTGTACGCCGCGCGCAGGAGCTCGGCTTCGGACTCCACGGTCTCGATGCCGGAGCCGTCCTTGTTCGGCATCGTGTAGCCAAACAACCGCACCGGAGTCCACGCCG